>JBJKSL010000193.1:0-3082 GCA_046704145.1 Phycisphaerae bacterium | reverse complement strand
GCTCAAAGCTGACAGCTAATCCATAGCTTTTCTTCTGAAAGGATTATGTCATGAAACGCATTCTGCTGGCTCTCTTGCTGACTCTCGGGCCTTGTGCTGTGCTGCTGACCGCCGGCTGCGAGAAGGAAGTGCGGACGGTCGACCAGAAGCAGAGCGTGCAACAGTCCGAGCCGAGGATGGTTTCGCCCGGCCAAGAAGTGCTCGAATGACGATGCATTCGCATCTCTTTGTACGCGGCGACGACACGCAAGCCTTGTCGGGAAGTGTTCTGGATGCCGCGATGAGTTTGTGAACAGAAGTGTAGTTGATTCAAAAAAACGCGGGCGTCGAGTCAGGACTCGGCGCCCGCGTTTCGTTGCTCGTCCGCATTTCTGTCTGCAGACCTATACCTTGTGAGCATCACTGGCGGGGCCTGCGGCCGTAACCATGGCCGTGTGGTCCGTTGCCGTCTTGCATACGGCCGAACCGGCAGGGGGTGCGGTTGCCCATCGGGCACGTTGGAGGCGGTGGAAGCTCGCTCATGATGAGCGACCGGAGTTCCTCATCACTCAGCTTGCCATCGCCGTCCTTGTCCGCGGCAGGGAAGCAGGCCAAGACTTCGGCCTTCTTAGCTTCGACCTGCCTATCGATAAACGCCTTCATCTCCGCCCGCGAGAGTTTGCCGTTACCGTCGGTGTCGGCGTCGGGGTGCTCTCGCAGGAAGCGCGTGCGGGATTCCTGTTCCTTGGTCAGACGGAACGCTTCAAACTCGGCTTCTGAGAGCTTGCCGTCGCCATCGGTATCAGCGGCCGGCTGGTGGGTCAGGATCTGAGCGCGATTCTCAGTCTGTCGAGCGGTCTTGAAGGTGGCCAGCTCTTCGTCGGAGAGCGTGCCGTCGCCGTTGGTGTCCGCGGCCGGTTCCATCTTCAGGATGTGCTGCTTTTCCATTGAGGTGGACTTGGCCCGCAAGGCGGCGAGTTCGTTCTCGGTGACCGTGCCGTCCTTGTTGGTATCCGCTGGCGAGTTGGCCAGCTGAGACATGATGGCGGCCTTCTGCTGGGCAGCCCAGGCCTGCCATTCACCCTGACTCAATTGGCCATCTTTGTTGGTGTCAGCTTCGGGGAACTCGGTGAGGTCGAATGCTGCGGGCGCTGTCGGTGAGGACAGCAGATCGAGGTTGCGGAACAACTGCTCGACAGGGTGTGGTCCTCGCGGGCCGCCCATCATAGGCGGAGGACCACCGCCTGGTCCGCGGCCGCCACGCATGGGTGGACGGGGCGGATCTCCGGTCTGGCCGGTTCCGTCGGCAGGTGGAGGTTGTGGAGGTGCGTTGAAATCTCCATCCGCGCCGTCAGCAGAAGGAGGCGGGGGAGGCTCGTTTCCCTGCTGATCTGGCGGAGACGGCTGCATCCGACAGGCCATGTTGCCTCTCATGCCTCGGCCGGGCGGAGGGCCGGGCGGCAACATGGGTTCGAACGGCAGATCCAGTCGTGGCGGCGGAGGCGGGGGTGCCTCAGCGCCATCGGTGCCTTCTTTCTCAGGTGGCGGCCCCGGCGGGGGACCTGGCGGCTGATGCTGGGCAAGCCATTGCAGCACCTGCGTGCAATCCGGCGACGCTGCAGTAGCATTGCCCCTCATCCGTTTGCCTCGTGCATTTGCACCCTTGGCCGGCGCGGCTCCGAGCAGCGCCACTACCGACACGGCAAGACCCGCGACGATGACAGCCTTGACGCCCGTGCTGGCCCATTTGTGAACGGTCATGGCTTTGGTCTCCTGTACATCATGTTTCAGCCTCGAGGCGGTTCGCCCGTTGCGATACTGTGTTCGAGGACTCTTTATAGATGTACTCGCTATCGCGCAAGAAGGGCGTCAGGCAGAGTAAAGCAGCGCAAATGACAAGTTGACGTTTCTTTACGTTTGGGCGGTTCTGCTCGACCGATGTTGTTCAGTATAATACGCATTCGCGTATTTGGGCGCGCGGCGATGGTGGATAAGTCTCGCGCGGACGGTGCTTGGACCGCCGCGGCGGACGCGAGTTTCAAGTGCGCTTGGTACAATGGCAGCGGTGTCGCTTCATGATTCAGCCGGACTCACACAGCCGAACGCGACTGCTCATCATCGATGACGATGTTGAGCTCTGCGATTTGCTCGTGCAGTTCCTGCGTGCTGAGGGCTTCGAACTCAGCACCAGCCACAGCGGCGAGCAGGGTTTGCATCTGGCTACGTCTGATCGCTTCGACCTGGTCATGCTCGATGTCATGTTGCCCGGCATGAACGGTTTCGATGTGCTCCGCCGCTTGCGGGCCAAATCGAATGTGCCCGTGTTGATGCTTACGGCCAAGGGCGAGGACATCGATCGCATCGTGGGTTTGGAGTTGGGGGCCGACGACTATCTGCCCAAGCCGTTTAACACGCGGGAGTTGCTTGCGCGCATTCACGCCATTTTGCGGAGAACGCAGCCGTCGACGTCGCCGGCTGTCAATGCGGCCAGCCTGGTGGTGGGCGATGTCGAACTGGAACCAGGGTCGCGAACAGTGCGACGCGGCGGACGAATGGTCGAACTGACCGGCATCGAATTCGATCTGCTGCATGCGTTGCTGCGTGCGGCGGGACAGGTCGTGCAGCGGGAGATACTCTTCAAGGAAGTGCTCGGCCGCCGGTTGATGCCCGACGATCGCAGCCTGGATATGCATGTGAGCAACCTGCGCAAGAAGTTGGGGCACATGATCGGGGAGGTCGAACGCATAAAGACCGTCCGCGGGCAAGGCTACGTATATGCGCGAGTAGCGTAGAGTGCGAGACCGTCTGAAGAAACCTGAAATCAGACCGGTTGGAAGCCGGTCCCGCACGGATGGCCTGAGTCACAAAGCAATGCGTCCTCACCGTCTATTTGCGAAGATCTTCCTGTGGTTCTGGCTGACCATAATCATCATCGCCTCGGCGGCGGTGCTGGTGACTGCCTGGGTGCGTTCCGCGTTCGAGCCACCGGATGAGAATGTTCGCATCGTCGCCCACCTGACGCAGGACGTGCCCGCACACATGGCGGTCGATGTGCTCCGCCGCTTGCGGGCCAAATCGAATGTGCCCGTGTTGATGCTTACGG
>JBJKSL010000192.1:0-3956 GCA_046704145.1 Phycisphaerae bacterium | reverse complement strand
GTCATGAGCAGACCCCAGATCGCACCGCTGGCGCCGATCAGAGGGAATTCATAATGGGCAGGCGAGACGGCGCTGAAACCCAGGTAGACCAGGCCGCCAAAGACGCCGCAGACGGCGTAGTGCATGTCGAAGCGTTCGCGGCCGAAGCCCTGCTCGATGGTGGTGCCCACGAAGTAGAGGATGAGCATGTTGAAGAACAGATGCCAGAAGTCGCCATGCAGGAACATGTAGGTGGCGATCTGCCATAGTTCGCCGTGCAGGATGCCATAGAGGCTGAGGCCCAGCGTGCGGTCGAACCAAAAGGAGCGGGAGACAGCCTGCACGAAGAAGACGGCGATGTTGGCGATCAGCAGCCAAGCGGTGATGGAACTGGGCCTGGGGAACTGCAGACGTAGTTCGGGCCGCCCGGTGAAGGCACCGCCATAATCGCCCCCGTCGGAATATGGTCTGTCTCTCCAACTCATGAATGTTTCATCCGCGAATAATGATAGACCTGCAAGGCGGCGATAGTTTTGCCGTCGATGATGCGGCCGTCGACACAGGCGTTCAGGGCCGCGGTGAGCGGCATCGGTTCCACCCGGATTTGTTCGCCGGGTTCGGTTGCCTGGGCAGTCTGCCTCAGGCCGGTGGCTACGAAGCATTCCATCAGTTCGTTTGTGAAGCCCGGCGAGGTGTAGAACCGGCAGAGCGGCTCGATCTGTGCGGCCACGTAGCCGGTTTCCTCTTCGAGCTCGCGGGCGGCACAGGCGATCGGCGGCTCGGGCGGCTCGAGCGTGCCGGCCGGTAGTTCGAGCAACTCAGTGCCGGCGCTGAAACGGTAGTTGTGGATCATGACCACCGTGGCGTCGTCCAGCAGCGGCAGGATCAGCACGGCACCAGGGTGGACGACCAACTCGCGGTCGACCGTGCCGTGGCCGGGGATATCGACTTGGCGGCGTTCGACGTTGAACCTGCGGGCTTTGAGCAGTACTTCGGGCATATGTATCGGGTCCATTCTTGAGACTTACGGGGCTGATCGGCCAATCCGGTTGTTCAATTGTAGTTTTAATTGAAAGATGTGGGCGCAGGCAAGCGATGCGACCTCGATGCGCTCGGCTTGTCAGTAGGTGTGAATCGTTCTATATTGCGGGTTTGCAAGGAGTTCGGGAGAATCCTGGGAAAAGGGATTTTGCCAACAGGCGGAGGCACGGTGGCCAGGCGGATTGCGATACTGGGTTCGACGGGCTCCATCGGGACGAACGCGGTGGACGTTGTCCGCGCGCTGGGGCCCGAATTCCAGGTTACGGCGCTGTCCGCGGCGAGGCGATGGCGGGAACTCGCGGATCAGTGTCGCGAGGTGCAGCCAGCCGCGGTGGCCATCGCGGATCCGGCACACGCGGGGGAGCTTCGTCCTTTTTTGGATTCGAAAACGGAGTTGCTGGTCGGGCCGGAAGGACTCGTGGAACTCGCCCGTCGCGAGGACAACGACTATGTCGTGGCGGCCATCGTGGGGGCGGCGGGGCTGGCCTCGACGATCGAGGCGGTCGCCCGGGGCAAGACCGTGGGCCTAGCCAACAAAGAGGCGCTGGTGGTGGCGGGGTCGGTGCTGATTCCGCTGGCCAGGAAGACGGGGGCAACGCTTCTGCCCATCGACAGCGAGCACTCGGCGGTGTTCCAGGCCATGGCCTCGGGCAAGCCGAGCGAGGTGTACAAGGTCTACCTGACCGCGAGCGGCGGGCCTTTCCGCACGTGGTCGGCCGGGCAGATCGCCGAAGCCACGCTGGAGGATGCTTTGAGGCACCCCACGTGGAATATGGGGCCAAAGATCACCATCGACTCGGCCACCATGATGAACAAGGCCCTGGAGATCGTGGAGGCCGCCTGGCTGTTTGATCTGAACCCGAATTCCATTGAAGTCGTAATTCATCCTGAGTCGATCATTCACTCAATGGTAGAATTCTGTGATGGATCGGTGCTGGCACAGCTTGGTACGCCGGACATGCGGACGCCGATCCAATACGCGTTGACTTGGCCGCAGCGGCAGGTGGGGATTGCCCGGCGGCTGGATTTTGGGACCCTCCGCAGGCTAAACTTTGAGCTGCCGGACCCGGAAAGATTTCCTGCCTTGAAGATGGGGTTTGAGGTGGCCCAGGCGGGGGGGACTGCCGGGGCGGTCATGAATGCGGCCAACGAGGCTGCGGTCGAGGCGTTCCTACAGCGGAAAATCAAGTTCACAGAGATTGTCGAGCTGACCCGGCGTGTGCTGGATCGGCATAAGATAGAGCGCAACGCGGATCTGGCGACCCTTCTGGAAGCCGACCGGTGGGCCCGTCGAGAGGTGGCTGAATGCTCGAAACGTTGACAATGGCAGGGCACGTAGGTGCAGGCGGCATGCTGGCGGACCTGATGGGGACGCTGGGCACGGTCAAGAGCTACGTGCTGATGTTCGCCGGTTTTTCGCTGGTGATCTTCGTGCACGAGCTGGGACACTTCATCGTCGCCAAGCTGTGCAAGGTGCGCGTGGATAAATTCGCGGTGGGGTTCGGCCGCGAGCTGTTCGGGATTACCAAGGGCGAGACACGCTACGCCTTCAACATCCTGCCGCTGGGCGGTTACGTGAAGATGCTCGGGCAGGAGGATTTCGCCGTCGACAAGTCGGGCGAGTTGCTGGTGAAGGATGATCCGCGCGCGTTCACGAACAAGCCCATAAGCAAGCGGATGTTCATCGTCTCGGCCGGCGTGGTCATGAATCTGTTGTTCGCGGCGGCGACTTTCGCGCTGGTGTTCATGATTGGCATGCCAGCGCTGCCGGCGGAAGTGGGCCTTCTGCAGGAGGGTCTGCCGGCCAAGCAGGCGGGGCTCCGCGTCGGCGATCGAATCAAGGCGGTGAACGGACGTCCGGTGGCGGACTGGTCGGACCTGCAGTCGGCGATCATGTTGTCTGACCCCGACGAGCCGTTGAATCTGACCTTTGACCGTAAGGACGCGCAGAGCGGCAAGGTCAAGACCGAGAGCGTCTCCATCACGCCGGAGATGAGCCCAGACAACAACGTTCTGCGGATCGGCATCGGGCCGGCGCGGACCACGGAGGTGGCCAACGTTATCAACACGCCGGGGACTCCGCCGGACGAGCAGTTGAAGATGGGCGACTGGATTGTCGCGGTCAACGGCAAGCCGGTAGACAACTACTATCAGATTCAGGACACGTTGGCGGATGCGCGTGGCGCCTGGGTGACGTTGACGGTGGAGCGGCCGACGAAGGCCAGGGACCCGAATATGCCGGTGCGTCCGACGGCGACTATGCCGGCGGATACGCAGCGGTTGGACGTACGCTGGCGAGCTCGGCAGCATTTCCTGCCCACCGGGCGGGGAGACTATGCCAGCGGGCATCTGCTCGGCCTTGTGCCTCGGGAGCGCGTGCAGCAGGTGATGGAGGGCGAACGTGCGGCTCTCGCAGGCTTCAAGGTGGGGGACATAATCGCACGGTGGGGCGGCCAGGCAGACCCGCTGCTCGACGAGATTACGCGGATTCGCCATGACAATCTCGGTCGCGACGTTCGTGTCACCGTGGATCGTCCGGGAGTGGGCGAGAAGGTCCTCACCTTGACGCCGAAGGCCTCACGCATGGGCGGCGCCGGCACGGTTGCGGACGGTTTGGTGCTCGGCTCGACTGAAAACAACAAGCTTGTCGTTGCGGACATCATCACCAACGTCACCGACGAGATAAAGACCCCGGCGGCAGTGCTGAAGGATGTGATGCCGCGCGGCGCGCTGATCACCAAGGTCAACGACGAGCCGGTGAAGACCTGGCAGGAGCTGTCGCGGCGTTTCATAGCTCTTGCGGGGACCAAGGTCAAGCTGACCTGGACGTATCACGGGCTGAACGAGCAGACGGGTGAGATTTACGTGCCGCAGACCATCGGTACGACCTTCCACCTGCCGGGGGCGCGGCAGATCCTGTCGATCAACGGCGTGTC
>JBJKSL010000191.1:0-2763 GCA_046704145.1 Phycisphaerae bacterium | reverse complement strand
CCTCCAAAGAGTTGGGCCAAGGTCGTGGCGACGTGCAGCGGACCGGCGCCGGCGGCAGCGATAAGGATCACCACTGCGGGCAGAGCAAGTCCGTCGTTGAGGCCGCTCTCCACGTTCAGCAGGCCTCGCAGGCGAGAAGGCACCTCTTCCCGGCCGACAATGGCCTGAGCGAAAACGGGATCGGTCGGGGCCAGTACCGCTCCGAGCAGGAGCGAGCCTGTCCAGGGGATGCCAACGAGATAGCGGGCGAGTACGGCGGTTACCAGCATGGTCAATGGCAGGCCGAAGAGCAGCGCACGCCCTGGGAGCTTCCAGGCCTTTTTCAACGCATGCAAGTCAACCAGCATGCCCTCTGTGAAGAGCACGGTGAACAGAGCCAGTTCGGTTAATCGTGCGACTATCGGGCTGGTGGGGCTTACTTGGATGAAGCCGCCCACTCCCGGACCGGCGAGAAAGCCGCCTACGAGAAAGAGCACGGCTGCGGAGAGCACGCTTCTGCGGGCCAGTCCGGAGAACAGCACAGCCGCTGTGAGCAGAATTGCCAATACAAGAAGGCCGATCATCTGGCGTAGTCGTGCTGCCTGTTTTCAACTCGCATTCATGTCAGCGTTACATGATTTCCTTAATGCCCTTGCGGAGCAGCCACCAGTTCACCGGGTAGGCAGTCAGAAAGCCGGCCAACATGGCGATCTGCATCATGAACCAGAAGACGGGGCTGGTCTTGGGAATCTCGTGGCCGAAGATGGCGAACACTGTGATGGCCATCCAGCCGTACATGCCCACCTGCCAGGCAGTCAGCGAGAGGCTATCGGCTTTGATGGCTTCTTTGATGCCTCGGCCGACGCTCAGGCCGCGCATGGGGGCGATGGTGAAGTACTGAAAGGCGATGCCCAGGATATAGGCCGCGATGTAATCGACGATCCAGGCACCGAAGATCTCATGGCCGAAGACCGTGAAGGGCACAAAGTACACGGTCCATTCAGCGATAAGATCGCCCAGGGTACAGCCGCTGCCGCAATGAGTGGCCCCGACTCCGACGCTCTGCCAGAAAGGCTTGCGTTTATTGGGCGGCTTTTGGTCGTGCGCTTTGGCCTTGGCCGCTGCGCCCTGCGTGGACAACCGCCCCACCGTGAAGTAGGCCCAAAGCGCCAGCGGTCCGGCGTATAAAGCTGTCACCGGCCAGACTACGTTCATGATCCACATGTGCTGACGGTACATGGTCAGGTCGAGAACGATGATCAGCGCGCAAAGCGCTGCCAGAGCCAATGAAATGACGGCAATGATGCTCAGCCATTGCGGCATGCCATTTTTCTACGCGACGCGTTCGGGAAAAGCACTAACATTCTCGGGTCGAGGTTTGCGAAGGGTCGGGCCCGGTGGGTTTTCGCGTTCTACGTATACTCTCGTGGGATATGTGCGACCGATCGGGCATGCTCCTATAAGGGAATCGCGGTGGCCAGCATCAAGCGAGCGAAGGGCGGGCTTCCTCAGGATCGCCGTGAGATCGTGCGGTTGCTGGCGCTTTGCGTGCTGGTGGGCATCGTGGCCGGTCTGGGCGCGATCACGTTTTTCTACATGCTGAAGTTCGCCGAGCAGTTCTTCATGGCACGGCTGGCCGGCTATCACATCCCGCTGGCAGGCTACGAGCAAGCCATCTTGCGGCCTCCGACCGTGGCCACGCCGCCGACGCACCGCTGGGTGCTGTTGATTGTGCCGGTGATCGGGGGTCTGCTGAGCGGGATCCTGGTATTCAGTCTCGCGCCGGAAGCGGAGGGGCACGGTACGGATGCCGCTATTGAGGCCTATCACTACAAGGCCGGCGAGGTGCGGGCGCGTGTGCCGCTGGTCAAGATGATTGCATCCGCGTTGACCATCGGTTCAGGCGGGTCAGGCGGACGCGAAGGGCCTATCGCCCAGATTGGTGCCGGTTTCGGATCGATACTGGCGAAGATGCTGCATCTGTCGGTCAACGATCGACGCACCATGATGGCGGCGGGCATGGGTGCGGGGATCGGGGCGATCTTTCACGCTCCGCTGGCGGGAGCCATTTTCGGGGCCGAGGTCATGTACAAAGAGCTGGACATCGAGCACGAGATTCTGGTGCCTAGTTTTGTGGCTTCGATCGTGGCTTACGTGGTGTTTGGCTTCGCCTTTGGGTTTCGGCCGCTGTTCATCACGCCCAATTATCAGTTCAGCCAGGTTTCGGCGCTGTTGCCTTTCACGCTGCTGGCCTTCGTCTGTGCAGGCGGGGCCATCATGTACGTAACAGCGTTTTACAGCGTGCGCAAGTACGTGCTGAAGCGACTGCGCATACCCAATCATCTGAAGCCGGCACTGGGCGGCGTGTTCGTGGGCGTGATTGGCTTTTTCCTGCCGGACACCCTGGGCACGGGGTACGGCGTGGTGCAATCGGTGTTTTACGGTGAAGAGGCCCCCGGTCGCTGGGGCGTCAATATGCTGGCATCATGGGACTGGTTTGCCCGCATCTTCCCCGCAGGGACCAGCACCGGCACCGTGGCCATGCTTCTTCTGCTGGTCCTGGCCCTAGGCAAGATCCTCACCACAGCGTTCTCCATAGGTACCGGCGGCAGCGGCGGCGTTTTTGGGCCGGCCATTGTCATCGGAGGTGCGTTGGGGGCGGCCACGGGTATGTTTTGTGAGCACATCCTTCCCGGTGTTCGCATACAGGCAGGAGCATTTGCCCTGGTCGGCATGGCAGGTTTTTTTGCGGGTGCGGCAAACACGCCCATCTCGACCATCATC
>JBJKSL010000190.1:0-13916 GCA_046704145.1 Phycisphaerae bacterium | reverse complement strand
GCCTACGGCCATTCGTGCCCCGCACGTTGCTCGTCTTGGCTGTGGTGATCGGCGGGTACTACGCCTACGCAGCGTGGACCCGCGATTCGCGTCCCAACAACGTCACCATGATGTGCATGACCCCGGGCTGCGGCTATACACGCTCCGAGGCTCTGAAGGTTGGCGACGTGCTCCCGCTACCGTGCCCCAAATGCGGCAAGAACAGCGTTGTGCCCTGCTTCAGGTGTAAGAACTGCGGAACCTTGAATGTCTGGAATGAAGACCGCGGCCTCAAGCCGCCAACCAAGTGCACCAAGTGCGGCAAGGAGTACTATCATGGCAGCTAGGCTGATCGAGCGTCGCGCCCGCACGAATTCACGACCCCGTTCGTCGCGGCTGGCATTCACGCTAATTGAGGTGCTGGTGGTTGTGGCGATTATCGCCCTGCTCATCAGCATTCTGCTGCCGTCTCTGGCCGCGGCACGGGATCGTGCGAAGGAAGCGGTGTGCATGGCCCGCCTGTCACAGGCCGAACGCGGCGAGGCCACCTACGAAACCACCCAGCGAGGTGGGATCGCCGGCTCGCCGTTGACCACTGGGTGGTTCCTCACCAAGTACGGACACTACGATCCTTCGTTGCCCGGCTTTACCCGAACGGCGGTGGATATTTTCGACTGGGCGACCCCTCTTCGCGCCCAGATGTATGGCGTCAACAGCATTCCAAGGCCCTTGACCGCCAATGCCAATGAAATCAAGGACGTGCGGAGCAGATTGTACATGAAGGCGACCGACGAGCCCTTCGTCTGTCCATGCAACCCGCTCGTCATATCCTCGTTTCCTGCCACCTCGAACTACCCCAACATCAAAGGTCCCAGCTATCTGACCATGTGGACGATCATGCGATGCAGCGAGGACGTCTACAACTCGATAAGCAGCCAAATACGGTCCGGCGTAGCGATGGCCAACGTCTGCGTCCCAAGTACGGGCTACAATGGGGTTGCCCTGCCTTCAGGCTATAGGCCGCAAATCGATCTTGTTGGCCGGCCTTCAATGAAAGTGTTTTTGGCGGATGGCACGCGATTCTACAGCGGCCCGCCAGGCACTCCAGATGTCGCTATTGACTACAACACTGACGAAACCGGGTCAAAGGGGATGATGTCTGGAGAGCCGCCCTCACGGTTCGCCTTGCCCGGAGAACCGGTTACCTACGTTCGGGAATACGGAATGGCGCGAAAGTATTCCTACCGGCATGGGAATCATGACAGCATCAATGCGGCCTTCTTCGACGGGCACGTCCAGTCACTTCGCTACAATTACAAAGGCGAGGGGAACCACTGGACTGGCGAAGCGCTGCATTCCAAGTACTACTTCCCGAGCAAATCGACCGTTTACGATCCCGAACGGCAACAGATACCGGTCCCCAAGGACAGTCGCTTGCCATAAATAGCGAGCTAGGCAAGAGCCAGAAGACCGGTGGGTACTGCCTAAGAAAGCAGCATGGGTGCCCCATCCCTTGCGCTTCGCAAGGCGTGGGGGATATGCTTCTGTGAATTCTGCATTCAGCATTCAATATTCATCTTCCCGCATCCACTCTTGCGGGAATCCGTTCCCGCGACCGCACTGAATAACCGCAGGATCTAATACCAAACGCACCTGGAACTCGTGCCCGCTACGGCGGCTCAAGCACTGCCCGGAATCGACTCGCGGCATCCGCTGGCATAAGCCCCTAGAACCTGCTAATCTCTTTGCATAATGCCCAGGATTTCCGTCGAACAGATCGAGGCGTGCGGCGTGGTCGGCGCGGGTGGGGCCGGCTTCCCAACCCACGTGAAGCTCAAGGGCCAGGCCGACACCATCATCCTCAATGCCGCCGAGTGCGAGCCCCTGCTCCACAAGGACAAGGAGATGCTGCGGGCCTTCCCCGACGAGATCATCGCTGGCCTGCAGCAGGCCAAGGAACTCGTAGGAGCCTCCGATGCGGTTATCGGCATCAAGGGCAAGTATCACGACGTCATCGAGCTGCTCCAGCCGCGGCTGCCCGCGGGCATGCGGATTAAAGAGTTGGCCGACAGCTACCCTACCGGCGATGAGTTCATCCTCGTCTACGATGTCACCGGCCGCATCATTCCGCCGGGCAAGATTCCGCTCACGGTCGGCTGCGTCGTGACCAATGTCGAGACCGCCTACAACGTCGCCCGCGGCCTGCCCGTGACCGAGAAGTTCCTCACCGTGGCCGGTGCGGTCAATCACCCTGCGACGGTGAAGGTCCCCATCGGCATAACCTTCGCGGAAGTCATCGAAGCCGCAGGTGGAGCGGCCATCTCTGATTTCGCTGTCCTTGTGGGCGGCGTGATGATGGGCCGACTCTGCACGAGCCTGTCCGACCCGGTCACCAAGACCACCGGCGGCCTGATCGTGCTGCCGCGCGATCATCGCCTGGTACAGCGCTACTCGCGTACTTGGGACTCCATCGCCCGCATCGGGGCCAGTGCCTGCGACCAGTGCAGCTTCTGCACCGAGTTCTGCCCGCGATACCTGCTGGGCCACCCCATCCAGCCGCACAAGGCCATGCGGTCGCTCGAGTTCACCATGATGGGTGAGGCCAACTTCATCGGCACCATGTTCTGCTGCGAGTGCAACCTCTGCTCGATGATGGCCTGCCCGGAGGACCTCGACCCCAAGAACGTCTGTGCCCAGAATAAACGCCGTCTCGCCGCCGAGGGCCGCAAGTGGGAGGTCGAGGCCGACCCTGCGCGAGCCAGCCTGCATCTGAACAACCGCCGCGTGCCCATTGGTCGGCTGATCCGCAAACTGGGCCTCGCCGACTTCGTGAACAAGGGGCCGCTGATCGAAACCAACTGCAATGCTCGCCGCGTGGTGCTGCCCTTGCGTCAGCACGTGGGCGCTCCGGCAGAGCCGGTCGTAGGCGTAGGCGACACCGTCAAGAAAGGCGACCCGGTAGCCAAGCCTGCCGCGGGCAAGCTAGGCGCGGTAAACCATGCCAGCATAACCGGCCGGGTAACCAGCGTAGGCGATGCGGTGACCATCGAAGCGTTAGGAGTGGTGTTCGATCTGTCTTTTCTGGCTAATTGCTAATAGCTGATAGCTGAGAGCTTCAATATGCGTGAATCCATCGGAATGATCGAAACCACGAGCATCGGCGTCGGCTTTGCCGTGCAGGACGCCATGCTCAAGGCTGCCAACGTCGAACTGGTCCTGGGCCGAACCATCTGCTCGGGCAAATACATCAACATTGTCACCGGCAGCGTGGCCGACGTTCGTGCCGCGGTCGAGGCCGGCCTCAACGCCGCTCCCGATGGCGTCATCGATCACATTACTATTCCGAACGTGCATCCCAACGTCTTTCCCGCCCTGGGGCAGTCGGTGCAATTGCAGGTGGGCGAGCACAGGTTCGACGCCGTTGGCGTGGTGGAGACTTACTCTGCTTCCAGCGTCCTGGCCGCCGCCGACGCCGCCGCCAAAGCTGCCGGCATCACCCTCTACCGCATACATGTGGCCATGGCCATCGGCGGCAAGGGCTTCATGCTCATGACCGGCTCGGTTTCCGACGTCCGCACCGGCGTCAACGTCGCCGCCGAGGTCGTCCGCGAAAAAGGCCTGCTCGTCTCCGCCGTGGTCATCCCCGGCCCCAGCAAAGAACTCTATTCCGAATTCATTTGACCCGATCGCTGGTGCATTTGATCCGATCGCCGGCGCGGGAATCCTATCGCTGGTTGCTGGTGCGAGAATCCTTTCCCGCACCCGCTCTTCTCGCTGGTTGCTGGTGCGGGAATCCTTTCCCGCACCCACTCTTCGCGGGATTCCCTTCCCGCAAGCTCCGCGCAAAGGAACGGGCGACGGAGCATCGCGCTCCGCCGCCCGATTCATCCTTCATCCTTCCGTCTTCATCCTTCTCGGCACGCCTTCATCCGTCTCAATTCCGGTAGTGATCCGGCTTGTACGGCCCTTCCACCGACACGCCGATGTAGGCCGCCTGCTTGGGCGAAAGTGTCGTTAACTTGGCTCCGATCTTCTTCAGATGCAGCCGAGCGACCTTTTCGTCAAGCTCCTTCGGCAGCGTGTACACTTTATTGGCATACTTGTCAGTCTTACGGTTCTCCCACAGGCTGATCTGGGCCATGGTCTGGTTGGTGAAGCTGTTGCTCATCACGAAGCTCGGATGTCCCGTCGCACAGCCGAGGTTTACCAGCCGACCCTCGGCCAGCACGATGATCCGCTTGCCGTCCGGCCAGATCACGTGATGTACCTGCGGCTTGATCTCTTCCCACTTGAGGTTGCGCAGCCGATCGATCTCGATCTCGCTGTCGAAGTGTCCGATGTTGCACACGATGGCGTTGTTCTTCATCTTATCCATGTGCTCGCGGGTAATCACGCCGACGTTGCCGGTGGTGGTCACAAATACGTCACCCAACGCGCAGGCCTCGTCCATTTGCACGACCTGGTAGCCCTCCATCGCCGCCTGCAGCGCGCAGATCCGATCGATTTCGGTTACGAACACCGTGGCCCCCAAACCCTTGAAGGCCTGCTCGCAGCCCTTGCCCACGTCGCCGTAGCCGAGCACCACGCACTTCTTGCCCGCGATCATCACGTCGGTGGCCCGTTTGATGCCGTCGACCAGGCTCTCGCGGCAGCCATAGAGGTTGTCGAACTTGCTCTTGGTAACCGAATCATTGACGTTGATCGCCGGGAAGAGCAGCTCGCCGCTCCTCTCCATCTGGTACAGGCGATGCACGCCGGTGGTAGTCTCTTCACTGACGCCGATCATGCGCTCGGCCGTGCGGTGCCAGCGCTGCGGATCCTTCTTGAGCAAGCTCACCAGCAGCGTGTCGATGACCTCGATCTCCTGGTTGTCCTTGCAGATGGCGGGCAACTTGCCGGTCTTGGCATACTCAGCTTCGAACGCCCGGCCGCGATGAATCAGCAGCGTGGCGTCGCCGCCGTCATCGACGATCAGTGTAGGGCCGTCGTCATCGGGCCAGGTCAGCGCACGCAACGTGCAATCCCAATATTCCTGTAGCGTCTCGCCCTTCCACGCGAACACCGGAATACCGCGAGCGGCAATAGCAGCGGCCGCGTGATACTGCGTCGATAAGTTGTTGCAGCTCGCCCAGCGAACCTCGGCACCCAGATCGGCCAAGGTCTCGATCAACACCGCCGTCTGAATGGTCATGTGCAGTGAGCCGGTGATCTTCGCGCCGGCCAACGGCTTGCTCGCCGCATATTCTTCCCGAACCGCCATCAAGCCGGGCATCTCCGTCTCAGCTATCGCGATCTCCTTGCGGCCAAAGTCAGCCTGGCCGATGTCTCGCACCTTGTAATCGTTTACTGCGGTCGCCATCGCATCATTCTCCTTTGTAAAGAACCGAACGTTTGTCCGGACAAGTATCTCCTCATACCGATTACATTTGAAACTCTTGCCCGCCGCGGCGTCCCAAGAACCGTACGTAATAGACTTATGGGCACGTCGGCGCCCCCTAACGCGCAACCATCGCGAACAACCGCGGCGTCTCCATGCCGCGCCGATTCGCAGAGCGTACCGTCGTCAGCGGGCGAACCTCCACCTCCTCAAACCCTGCGTTTCGCGTCGCCTCCGCCAACGTCGCCGGCTCAAACCCCCACCACACATCACCCATGCGCTCGCGGAACTCGGCCGACGCATGCGGCTCCTGCTCGATGATCAGCAGCTTTGACCCCGCTCGCAAGCACCTTCGCAGCTCGGCCAGCGCTGTCGGCGGCTCGGCCACATGATGCAGTACGAGCGACGCGATGGCCAGATCGAGACTCGAATCGTCTACGGGCAGCCGATCCAGCGAGCCCGCGCGAAACTCGACGTTGCTAGCCTCTCGAAGCTCGCGCCGACTGCGGGCGGTCTGTAGCATGGCTTCCGAGGGGTCCACCGCAATGACCTGCCGAAACCGCGAGCTCAACAGCGGCAGCAGATACCCGGTGCCCGTCCCCACATCCGCGACCGCCCAGTCCCCAGGCAGCAGCCACGTCAACGCTTCCAGGTGAAAGGCCTCTCCGAACGCCTCAATCCGCAACTGATCCCATCGCGAGCCGACGGTGTCGAAAAAATCACTCCGCCCCCCTCGCCGCAACCGCATAACTGCGTCGAGCCGCTCGCGCAGTTCCGGCTCGACCGACTGGTGGCCCACCCATGCGAGCAGTTGATCTTTCAAGTTCGCCGCCGTTCCGGAGTTGGCCGGCCCTCCCAGCCCGTTGCCTTCTACTACGACCTGGTCTGCATGGCCCGAGTTGGCTGCGATCGACAGAGAGGACCGCGTACTGTGCAGCACCGTCGCCCCATTCCGCCGTTCCACGAGCAGCCCGGCATCCCGCAGGATCTTCAGATGGCGCGAGACGGTAGACTGCGGCTGGCCCAGCACCTCAACCAGCTCGGTCACGCTCAGCTCTTCCAAAGACAGCGCGCGCAGAATCCTCAGCCGCGTCGCATCCGCCAGAGCTTTGAACAGCAGTTCCGTGGACGGCATCCTCATCTCCAATGTATCCGGATAATAGGATATATTTCGGCTTTGTCAACCCCCTCCGCGAGCCGTCACCCCCAACAAATTGCTGCCCTGTCGTCCTCCTGCCGCCGAACGCAGGAAGGCCCCAGACGCAGCGCGCCCGAGCCGTCCTCCAGGAGACGGTCCACCGCCAGATTTTAGGAGATTCCCCCATTTAGTTGCTCGCGTCTGGCATGTCGGAATAGCGTCTACCAAAATATAGTGTGGTCGCTAACTCGGCAGGCGGATATGTGGTGCGCCTAACAGGTTTTCGGACCTGTGAGCAAAGAAAAATGACCTCCGTAAGTCTCGTAATCAAATATGGATATGAACGGCCGCAAAATAAGGACTCCAATTCATGAAGATTGCGTTGACAGGGGCTAGATCTTGGTGTATTAATTATCTCGCCCACTAGATGTGGGACAGGTCGGCAGAAGGGACTCCTAGTATAACGCGACGACACTATTAGTCACGCGGGGTTCCAGGGAAGGAACCTCCCGGGTGGATTCTTTCGCCTTTTGTTAGGGCAATCTGCCGGCTGGTTAGCTATCGTTATTTGGGGACACAAGGGCCTTTTGGTGGGCTGGCAGCGGCCCAAAAAGGAGTGAGATCTATGGCCGGCGCGGTCAAGGATCGACCGATCAGCACGTTCCGCGAGACCCACAACGCTTCTCTGGGCCTGAACGAAAACGCTCTGCGCGTACTCCAGGCCCGATATCTCAAGAAGGATGAAAGCGGGCAAGTGGTGGAGACGCCCGCAGAATTGTTCCATCGCGTCGCGAGCACCATCGCTCAGATCGAACGCATGTACGGGGTCAGCCAGCCTGAGTGCGATGCCTGGGCGGACCGCTTCTTCGACCTTATGGTCAGCGGACAGTTCATGCCCAACAGCCCGACGCTGATGAACGCCGGCCGCGAAATGGGCATGCTCAGTGCTTGCTTCGTGTTGCCGGTCCGCGACAGCATCAACCATATCTTTGATGCCATCAAGCACACCGCCTTGATTCAAAAGGCCGGCGGCGGCACGGGCTTCGCCTTTGACGAGCTCCGGCCGACCGGCGATTACATTCGTAGCTCTGGCGGCACCACCTCCGGCCCGATCAGCTTCTGGAGGGCCTTCAGCGAGGCCACCAACGCCATTCAGCAAGGTGCCTTCCGCCGCGGCGCCAACATGGGCATGATGTACATCCATCATCCCGACATCATGAAGTTCCTCCACGCCAAGGAGGACCTCACCCAGTTCACCAACTACAACATCTCCGTCAAGGTCACCGACGAGTGGATGGAAGGGTTCATCAAGGATCCGGACAGCCCGCACGTCGTGCGCAACCCGCGGAACGGCCAGGAATACGTCGTGCCGCGCGATCTGGAGATTTGGAAGTATGATCTGCGCTCGTTGGTTCCGGTGCGGCGCGACCAGAATGGCGAGCTACGAGTATTGAGCAAGGAAGCCGATGCCGGTTTGAGCGAGGCGGCAACGGCACCCACCGGACTTACTGAAGATAGCTCAAAGGATGTGACTCGTAGCTCGCCGTTCGGTGTCCCCGTCTACACCAAGCGCGAAATCTGGGACATCATCGTCCGTAACGCCCATCGAACCGGCGAGCCGGGCGTGGTCTTCATTGACCGCATAAACGAAGCCAACCCAACACCGCATGTCGGCCGCATCGAAGCGACCAACCCCTGTGGCGAGCAGCCGTTGCTGCCTTACGAGGCCTGCAACCTGGGCAGCGTCAACCTCGGGCACTTCGTTACCGACGCCGGCACGCCGCAGGCCGCCGTGGACTGGGACGGCCTCCGAGACTGCGTGCACGTGGCCGTGCGCTTCCTCGATGACGTGATAGACGCGAACAACTATCCGCTGCCCGAGATCGAGGCCATGTGCAAGTCCAATCGCAAGATTGGCCTGGGCGTGATGGGTTTCGCCGACGCTCTGTACAAGCTCGGCGTGCGCTACTCTTCCGAAGAGGGCGTGGCCTGGGGCGAGCGCTTCATGAAGTTCCTCAACGACGAGGGTCACAACTGCAGTGAAGAACTGGCCCGCCAGCGAGGCTGCTTCCCCAACTGGCAGGGCAGCGTGTGGGACATCAAGTATCATCGGCCGATGCGCAACGCCGCGGCAACCACCGTGGCCCCCACCGGCACCATCAGCATTATTTCGGGTTGCTCCGGCGGCATCGAGCCGTTATTCAGCCTGGCCTTCGTCCGCAATGTCCTCAAGGGACAGGACCAGGGCCGAAAGCCGATGTTCGAAGTCAACCCGGTGTTCGAATCGGTTGCAAGAGAGCGAGGGTTCTACAGCGAGGGACTTATGGACAGAATTGCCAAGGAGGGCACCCTCGCTCATATTGACTCCATTCCCGAGGACGTCAAGCAGGTGTTCGTGTGTGCCCACGACATCTCGCCCGAGTGGCACGTCCGCATGCAGGCCGGCTTCCAGGCCCACTGCGATTCTTCAATCTCCAAGACCATCAACTTCCCGCACGACGCATCCGTCGCCGACGTCCAGACCATCTATCAGTTGGCCTACGAGCTTCGCTGCAAGGGGGTCACCGTATATCGCGATGGTTGCCGTTCGGAACAGCCGATGGCGCTGAAGAAGGATGAGAAGAAGAGCGCGGCGCCAGCGACCCCACCGGCCCCCCAGCCGGAAGCCGCCAAGCCCGAGCCGGCCAAAGAGGTCAAGATCAAAATGTCCAGCGACGGCTCAATCGAACCGCGCGACATCCCTGAGATCGTCAGCGGTCTGCGAATCCGTCAGATGACGCCCTTCGGCAACATGCACGTCAAGATCACCGTCGACCCCAAGAGCGGTCGAGAACTCGAGGTCTTCGCTCAACTGGGCAAGGGCGGCGATCTGGCCAACAGCGACCTTGAGGCTATCTGCCGACTGATCTCGCTGTGGCTGCGGGCGGGCGGGTCACTCAAGCACGTCATCCGCCAACTGAAGGACATCGGTTCCAGCCTCCAGGTGCCCACCAAGGAGGGCAAGATCAAGAGCCTGGGCGACGGCTTGGCCTGTGCCCTGATCAAGTACCGCCGTGCCAAAGAGAAGTTCGGCCTGCGCGACCTGTTGCTTGGCGAGTGCGATCTGAACGATTTGAACAGCCCGCTGGCTCCGGCGGCTCGCGCCGGCAACGGCAAGTCGAATGGCAACGGTAATGGAAATGGGAACGGCAACGGTAACGGCCATGGGCGTGCTGCGGAAGTGCGCCACGGCGCAGCCGCCCATGGTGCGAACTCTGAACCGTCTGCAACGCTCGGCAGTCTAGGCTCGGCTCCGGCGCCGGCCCGCGTGGGCTTCAAGGTTAAGTGCCCCTCCTGCGGTGAGGCACTCGTCTTCTCAGAGGGCTGCAATAAGTGCTACAACTGCGGCTGGGCTCAATGCTGAGTGTCTAGTATGAAAAAGAGGGCGGCGGAGGACTCGCCCGATCGCCCGATGCGGACGGCGAATGGGTTCAGGACGTGCGAATGAGAAAGCGGGACACGATCGAGCGTTGTGGCGGATTTTCGTCTGACGGTTGACAGCCAAATTGGCAATCTAGCCGCACAAATGGGGTAGAACAATCCGGGAAAGCCCCAGAATATCGCTTTCCTTTGGCAATTTTTGACGTACACTACCTGAGAACCTAAATTTATTGGTCCCAACTGCCGATAGTTCTCTTTGGTAGGCATATAATGATTTGAATCATTCATCGGAGGGTCGATAACGACCTTTTTGGCTTCTTTCCCCTCCGGAAAGCACCGGGAACGCCCTTGAGGCACCTGGTGCTTTCTTTTTGCGCAGAAGAGCCTCCGCATCTGTCACCGTGCTGTGCGCAGGCGTCAGGGCAGAAGCTGGGACGCGCGGCTGGCGAGATCCCGCAGAGATGACCTCAGATCCTCCACCTTCGGCTTGCTGCCCGTTTTGGGGATGACCACTATATCCATCTCGGCAGGCAACTGGTGGCGAACAGTGCGAAAGGCCTCGCGGATCAGCCGCTTTATCCGATTACGGCGAACGGCATCGCCGAACCGACGCGAAACGCCAATCCCCAGACGTGCCGGCATGCCCGGATTGCGAGCCACGCGAACGATTACCCAGTGATCGGATAGTCGTCGGCCGGCCTGGAATACCCGATCAAATTCACGGCGGGTTCGTATCCGTACCGAGCGGGGAAGAGTGTTACGGGGTGACGCCGCCATGCCCGGACATTATACGCATTTGCGTATTTTTGTGCGCGGCGATGACGCATAAGTCTTGTGCAGACAATGCTTGGGTCGCCGCGGCGGGCACAACTTCCAAGTGTGCTTGGCATCATACCCATTCGGATACCGCCGTGCGCAACAGGCACCCCTTGACCACACCGCGACAAGCAGCGCGATTTGAAAACGTTGGTGTTATACTCAGCACTCGTCCGTGGCGTGCGGCCACGTGTCCTTGCTGACCAGGAAGGAACTCATGGATATAGGTGATTTTCAGCAACTGATCGAAAAGATGTATTCCCACAAGGACCGCCAGCGCGGGTCGGCGGGCACCTTTTTGTGGCTCATGGAAGAAGTTGGCGAACTGGCCCAGGCCATCGCCGGCAAGGAGTCCAAGGAGCATACGGCGGCGGAATTCGCTGACGTCATGGCCTGGCTGGTGACGTTGGCCAACGTCGAAGGCATTGACCTGAACCAGGCTCTTCACGACAAGTATGGACAGGGCTGTCCGGGCTGCGGGCTGATGGTATGCACCTGCAATGAGAAACTGTAGAATGCTCAGCGGTTTGCCAGATTGAAAGGGGCACGCAATGCGTCAACGATTCATGCGTTTGAAGTGGGCGCTGCTCATCGTGGCCGCGGGCGGCGGACTCTTCCAGGTCGGCTGCCTCCGCACCGTTCAGCAAAACCTGGACCTCCTGTTTGCCCCGGAGGCCAATCTCGAAAGTGTCTATCAGAGCCAGTTGGTAGATATCTTCGGCCCCGATGTGCTCATGTTCTGGTGAGCAACGCGGGCATTCCCAGCCACACTCCGATGCCTATTGGGGTTGAGCCTCCGGAGGCGGCGTTGGCAGCGCGGACGCGGGTGCTTGTGCCGGTCGCTCGGGCGAGTAGTCGTCGATCACGGATTCCCTGACCACAACCTCAACACGGCGATCGTCTCCCGGTCGGGCGAACGCGTCGCCGGTCTTGCGAATGGGCTCGTTGGCGCCGGCCGCAACCAGCCGAACAGTCCGCGGGTCCAGGCCGCGAGCGACCAGTTCCTTACCGACGGCCTTGGCCCGGTTGTACGAGAGCTCGAGGGAATCCAGATAGGTCCAATCCGCCGGCGTTGGCCGCTCGGAAGCGTGGCCGATGATTTCGATCTTGTTGCGATGACCCTTTAGTGCTTTGAATATGTCACCAAGGGCCCGGCGGCCTTCACCTGTCATTTCCGGAGAGAACGGCTCGAAGAGAATGATCCCGCCAATGGAAATCTCCATCCCGTCGCGGATGCGGGCCAGGCGAAAGCTCTTGCCTTGGACACCCTGATCGGGGCTGTTGCCGCGGTTGCGGGTTTCGAACTCCTTGATGGCTTGCATGACCTCCTCGACCATGGTGTTGAATTGCACCACCTTGTCGAGGCCTGAAGGGTTGGCCGGCCGGATGCCCAGGGCCTTCTGAATGGACTGCATGGCGGCCATGATGTTTTCCGAACCGCCGCCGCCGGCCTGGTAGTCCGCGAACGCCGCCAGCAGAATGAAGAAGCAAAGCAGCAGCGACATCATGTCGCCGTAGGTGAGCACCCATTCGGGTGCACCAGTGGCTACTTTCTTCTTTCCAATCATGGTATACCTGCTTTACGCCTTGCGTCTGCTCGACGCCGCCAAGCCACATTCAGACTACTTTTCCCTCGCGGCCAGGATCTCTTCGCGCGTCTTTATCGGCAGATAGACGGAGAGCTTGGCCTGCGTGACACGGGGGTTGTCGCCAGCCTGAAGCGAGAGGATGCCCTTGAGAATCACCGTCTTGAGGAGCATCTCCTCCTCGTGTCGATAGCTGAGCTTGTCCGCCAGCGGCAGACAGAGCACGTTAGCAATGATGGCACCGTAGAAGGTCGTAAGAATGGCGACGGCCATGCCGGGGCCGATCTTCTTGGGGTCGTCCATGTTCTTGAGCATGGCCACCAAGCCCATGAGAGTCCCGATCATGCCGAACGCGGGAGCGTACTTCGCGGTTACCTCCAGGATGTTCTTGCCCTGGCTGTGACGTTGATCGAGGGCCTCCATCTCCGCGGTGAGGATCTGCTCGATTTCCGGAGCGGCCGTACCGTCGATGACCAGTTGAACGCCGCTGGACAGGAACTTGTCCTGAATGCCGCTGAGACTCTTCTCGAGCGAGAGCACGCCCTCGCGGCGAGCGACTTCGCCCAGTTGCACGATCTGTTCGATGGTCTTGGGAATCGATTGCGTGCCCGGAAAGAATCCTCTCCGGACGATCTTGAACATGGCCAGGAACTTGTCGAGGGCCTGGGTGTTCAGCACGGTAAAGATTGTGCCGCCGATAACCAGGATGAAGGACGGCGTATCCCAGTAGACGCTCAGGTTCCCGCCAGTGCCCGACCAGAGCGACCATACGCACATGCCTATGGCGGCGATCGTGCCAATGATTGTGGCAATATCCATCCGCAATCCTTTGCAGCCGACGCATGCTGGCGGCAGATCCGTTGCCAGCCTTCATCAGAGTCTGAACTGCTCCAGCGTCCATCGCCCGCAGTACACATGCAGCGCGCGGGGACAAACCGGAGGCCCGCCCTCCAAGATCGGGGCAGGCTATGGTGGAGTTATCGGTTGCCCGTAAGGGGCGGTTTACGACCTAGTGGGTAAAGAGAGGCTGCTTTTTGGCTGTACTGCGGCCGCCGAGCCACAAACGCGGATTCCACTGCTGGGGGCCGGCCCGGAGAGGGGCAGGGAACTCCGCCTACGACCGCAATCAGAGATATCTGCAGGTCCAATAATCAGGCCGGCACGGCCGCCGGACGAACCTGGCCCGCCGTGGGTGCCGCCTGACGTGCAGGCCGACCCGACTGCGGTTCGACCGCCGCGGCTTCGACATCCTCGCCGAAGCGGACCAGTCTGGCCGAGTTGAAGATCACCACCGCGCTGGCCACCGTGTGCAGGAACGCCGCCATAATAGCCGGCAGGTAACCCATGGCACCCAGCACGAGCAGGACGACGATAAAGGCCACGCCGAACAGCAGGTTCTGCCAGATGACCCTGGCGGTAGCCTGCGACAGACGCAGCAGGAACGGGATGCGGCGAAGGTCGTTGTTCATCAGCGCGATACTGGCCGAGTGAATGGCCACGTCGCTACCGGCCGCACCCATGGCGATACCGAAGTCGCCGGCGGCCAGCGCGCGGGCGTCGTTTACGCCGTCACCGATCACCGCGACGCGGTGAACGGTGA
>JBJKSL010000189.1:0-12249 GCA_046704145.1 Phycisphaerae bacterium | reverse complement strand
CACCAACTACGAGATCGATGGCATCAACTGGGATTTCGAGATCAGTGGTAGCGGTGTTCAGGATAACTGGTATCCGGTTTCGCCCACCGCGAATTCGGGCTTGGCCCGCTACATGCGGCTTTACAACACGGACCAGGTACCAGCGGCGAGCAACACGAACTGGGCCAACTTTCGGCGGCGGGCATTGAATGAGTTCTTCCGTCGCAGCCAGGCAGAGATTCAGTCCATTACCAGCAATCCGCGGCAGCCTTTGCGGCACACCAACGCACTGATGACCTACGGTTCTCCGCCGGCCAGCTGTAGTTCAACGGATTTTCAGTCCACTAATGCATACCAGTTTTATGGGGACTTCCCCACCTGGATGGAAAACGGCTGGTTGGATGCGGGCATCCCCATGGTTTACAAGCGGGAGCACGTTGGTACCGAAGCCACGGACTACAGAAGCTGGGTCGACCTGATGCGAGACTGCTGGAGCTTCGACCGGCAGATTTTTATCGGGGAGGCCAATTATTTGCAGACGGGTGCGACGGCCGCAGATGCTTTCGCCAACAGTGTCAGCCAGATGCAGTACGCGCTGAACAATGTCGACGGGGTGTGCAACTACTGTTACTACTACACGCGTTACAATCTCGCGAACGATATGACCTGGTACACGGACTACCTGCCGAACAACTTGTTCACAGGTGTCGCTTCAACGCCGCCCATGCCGTGGCGCGATCCAAACACGGCCACCGAGGGCATGATCTGGGGAACGGTGACCACCGAAGCGGGTGAGGCAGTAGACGACGTTACCATCTCTGTAGATGGCACCACCACGGTCAAGACTGACGGCAACGGCTATTACGTAGTGACTCACGTTTCGGCGGTGCCGGGTGGAACCACGCACACAATAACCTTCGCGAGCGGGCAGCCTGTCGAAACCGTGGTGGTTACGCCGGCGGGCCTGGCGCGGAAAGACTTCACTTATCCGCCGGAGCCTACAGCGATAGCGGGCTCAGTCACGGCCACACCCGGCAAAAAGAAAACGATCACGCTTTCGGCCATCGATGACGGTCTGCCCGATCCGCCTGCTGCATTGACTTATATCATCACGGCATTGCCCAGCCATGGCGTGCTCACCAAGACGAACGGCACGGCCTTGTCTGCCGGGCAGTCGCTTTCCGGCACTCAAGTGGTTTATCAGCCCAACTTCTTTGTGGGCACGGACACGTTCAAATTCAAGGCCAACGACGGACAATATGACTCCAGCCAGGCGACGGTGACTATCGATGTTACCGGGCCGTTTCCGAAATTGAGCGCGAGTTCGGTAACCATTCAGACCAATGGGGCCGAAGGCAAGTATTTTGAAAAGACTTTTCAGGTCAGCAATGGTGGTACCGGCATCCTGGAGTACAAGTTGACTCCATCTTCTGCAAGTTGGCTGACTTCAGTGTTGCCGAGCATGGGAACGTCCGACGGTCCCACGGACAAAGTGACTCACACGATTACGGCACTGAGCCCGACCGGTTCGACGGCAGGTACCTACACCGCCAGCGTGCGTGTCCAGTTGGCGGATGCGGTCAGCAGCGATCCGGCGATTCAACTGTCGATTGTGTTGGACACCACTGGAAGCAGCACTTCGGGGGGCACCAGCGGTGGAACTGATTCGGGGACGGGAACCACGGGCGGTGACACTCCGAGCGACCCGACCAATACTGGCGGCGATACCGGCACCGGGGGGACTGACACGGATGGCGATCAGGGTACTGATGGAACAAGCCAGTCTCCGGCTCCGCCGTTATGCGGGGCGGGCTTCCTTCCAGCCATGCTGATGGTTGCCGGGTTGGGGCTTGTTTACCTGACTGGTCGGCGACGCGTCTCTTAGGGCATTCGCCCTTTCGTTGCAGAGGGCAGACGGCCACCGTTCCCACGGTGTTGGGCTGTTTCGGATGCCACGCGCATTCGTAAACTGCTCTAGCGGCTTCCACAAAGAATGTGGCCCATGCGGGTAACGTGCCACTCCTGTCCAGCAGGAATGCGGATGGGAGTGGCATTTTCCATTATGGTGGCAGGACCTCGGCCGGCGTCATCAGCCAGCAGGCGGTTGCGGTCGTAGCACGAGGACGCCTCGGGGTGTGGCTTGTCCCCGAACGGCTCGGGTGTGGCTGGTAGCGCGGCCCGCTCGATGTGGCCGTCGGTGGCGGGCAGCGGGGCGGGGAAGACATCTGGCGGTTCGACGGCGCAACGCAGGTAGACGCGCACAAGCTCGCTGGGCAAATCGCATGGCGATTCATTCCACGCCATCTGGCAGGCCGACCGGATGCTCGAGTGGATCCACTCCTCATCGGTGAGTGATTCGATGGCCACGGCGAGATCGGGCTGGGCCGGGCTGCGCAGGAGGATGTAGCGGTCCATGATGCAGTCGTCCTGCTCGAAGCCGGCGGATTGGACGTCATCGGCGGCCTGTTCGACGAGCGGAGCAAACGCACGCTTGAGTACATCGGTTGCGAGAGCTGCGTGCGGCGGCAGATCCTGCTGGTAGTCGCGAAACTGCTCTGCCATGACGATCCCGCGGGGCGAGATGGCGTATCGATATCGCGGAAACACCGTGGAATGGGCTTGGGTCCATGTCTGGCAGCCCTGCTCGCGGCCCTCTTCGCTCAGGATGGCGACGGGCGTTTCAGAGAGCGACACCTTCCACCGCTGTAGGATCTCGTGCACCTCGTCTACTTTGGGCTTAGAGCCGGCAGAGGCGGCTTTGTCCCAGCAGTGCAGGCTGAGCAGGCTGGATCGCACCGGCCAGCCAGGCGAGTCGATGCCCTCCGGCGCGCTGCACAGCGCGACGTTGTTGATCTTGCCCTGCAGGTCGACGGCTAGGAAGGTTGGTGAACTCATGGCTGATTGACCAGTGTAGCCATTTGCCCACGGATTGCGAAGGCCGGCCTGTGACGATGCCACTATCGGCGGATGGCCTCCCGGGTCTTTGGCGGGCTCGGACGCTCCTTGGCTGGCTGGGGTAAATATCGTATCATCAGCAGGATAGCGAAGGGGCGGATGGGCTGGCGAATCTCGCCACTCTGCGCGCTTGTTTCTCTCGTAGAGTGGGCAGATGTCCGCCCTGACGTTGCCCTGGACCAGATCGAGCGAGCATGTTTCAGTCTATTTACGATTACCTCAGGACCATCTGGTATTCTCCCGCTTATGACGCGGGCACCATCCTGATTGAAATGTTGCTGATCGGGCTGGTGGTGTACGTGGTTCTGCGGTTTTTGCAGGGGACGCGCGGGGCTCGGTTGCTGCAGGGGCTGGTCAGTTTGCTGGTCTTCGGGCTGTTGGTGATCAAGGTTTTGGCGGACCAGTGGAATCTCGAACGCGTACAGGTGTTGATGCAGCCGTTCATCTGGACGGTGTTGCTGACCACCCTGGTGGTGTTTCAGCCGGAGTTGCGGCGGGGGTTAATGCGGCTGGGCGAGGCTCGCTGGCGGCGGATCCGGCGGTCGGAGATTGACCGCATCGCTCGGCCGATAGCGACGGCGTGTGGTCAGCTGAGCAAGAACAAAATTGGGGCGCTGATCGCGGTGGAGCGGGACATAGGTTTGTCCGGCTTGACCGACCAGGGTGTCAAACTTGATGCCCGGCTCTCGTCGGAGTTGCTGAACACGATTTTTTGGCCCGGCTCGGCTTTGCACGACCTTGGTGTGATCATTCAGCACGGCCGTATCGCCGCAGCGGGCTGTCCGTTCCCGCTGGGGGACGTGGAAGGGATGGATCGCAGCATCGGTAGTCGTCATCGGGCGGCGATTGGCTTGAGCCTCGACAGCGACGCGGTTGTGGTGGTCGTCAGCGAGGAGACGGGCAGTATCTCCATCGCCGACCAAGGCCGGCTGCAGCGGCATATTCTGCCGGAGAACGTATTGAACGAGCTGCGCGTGCATCTTGCGCGGTCTGCAGGTCCGGAGGGAGAGGAACCTGGGGAAGCGGCGGAGGAAGTGGCCGCGTGAAGTGGAGCGTGGTTCGCAGTCCGCGGCTTGCTGCGGCTGGGATTTTTGTTTGGCTCATAGCGGATAGCTGATAGCTTCTTATCTCATGAGAGCCCAGATCCAACTCATATTGGCGACGATCGCCCTGACGGTGCTGATCTGGGTCTATGCGGACCAGCAGGGCTGGCGGGTGGTGCAGTTTCCCGTTGCGGTGCAAGTGAGCACGGTTCCGGACGTGGTGGTGCAGCTTGTTGGGGCCACCGAAGGCGGGGAGCAGGAGTCCTCCGGTTCGGTACATGTGATGGTGACCGCACGCGGGCCAAACGCAGCCATTCAACAGCTGAACCTCAGCCGGGTGCCGGTGTTCGACGTGACCGTGCCGGTAACGGAGATCGCCAACACAGACACACCGCGGGTGCTCGATATCCACGATGCGGTTGCGGCGGCTCTGCGGGACCACGGGCTGCAACTGGTGGGTTTGAGTCCGCCGAGCATTACCGTGAAGTTCGACCGCAAAGTGCGAATGAACGTTGAACTGCAGGTGGGGGTGGGGGCGTTCGCCGAGGCCCTCAAGGGTACGCTCAAGATCGAGCCGCCTACGGTCACAGCGATCGCGTTGAACAGCGAGTTGAAGAGCGCACCGTCGCCCATCGAACCGCGACTGATGATTTCGATCGAGGACGAGCTTCGCTCGCAGCCGCCGGGACAGGGCGAGTTCGATTTCACGATTTCACTGAAGAGCCGCAAGCTGCAGGGGCTGAACGTCACGTGGGAGCCGGACACGGTCCGCGTGAAGGGACAGCTGAAGCAGATGTACGAGGACGTGGAGCTCAAGCTGATTCCGCTGCGCGTGCTGTTGCCGTGGAACTGGCCGGCCGACAAGTACGACATCGTCTGGGTGGATGAGCGCGATCGGCTGCAGAAGGTGGAGCTCAAGATACCGGTGGGCAAGCCCAGCGTACTGACGAACAAGGACGTGACGGCGTATATCCAGCTGGATGACAGTATGATTCCGCCTGAGTCGCCGGAAGGTGCGTCGCAACTGAGTACTGCGACGCAGCCGGCGGCAGAGCCCAGCCCGTATACTCAGACTGTGCGGTTCGTGTTCCCGCCGGGGTTCGAGGACGTCAAGGTGGTGAGTCCACCGGCAACGGTGAAGTTCCGGATCGTCAAACGGCAGCAGCAGACGGGCGTGACCGGCACGAAGGGGTAGAAATTCGAACATGAGCACAACAAACCTCGAAAAATATGCGGTGGACCTGGCCCGAGCGGCTCGTGAAGCCAGTCGACGCTTGGCGGTGACCTCCGGGCAGCAGCGAAGCGAGGTGCTGGCGGCGATTGCGGCCGGGCTTCGCGAGCAGTCACAGCGGCTTATCGCCGAGAACGCCCGCGATCTGGAGAAGGCTCCGGAATACGGGCTCACGCCGGCGATGATCGATCGCTTGCGGCTGAACGCTGCCGCGGTGGAGAAGATGGCTCGCTCAGTACAGGAGGTCGCGGCCCAGACCGACCCCCTCGGGCAGGTGATCGAGGGGTGGGTGCGGCCGAACGGTCTGCGCATCGAGAAGCGGCGGGTGCCGATCGGCGTGGTGGCGATCATCTATGAAGCGCGGCCAAACGTCACCAGCGATGCCGCAGCCCTGTGCCTCAAGAGCGGCAACGCGTGCATATTGCGGGGCGGCAAGGAGTCGTTCTATTCAAACCTGGCAATCGGGCAGGTGATCATCGAGGCCGTGCGGAAGGCCGGCCTACCGGAAGCGGCGGTGCAGATCGTCAATACGACGGATCGTGCCTTGGTGCCGATACTGCTCAAGCAGGAAGAGTGCATCGACCTGGTGATACCGCGCGGCGGCGAGTCGCTCATCCGGGCCGTGGTGCAGGAGTCGCGTATTCCGGTGATCAAGCACTACACTGGCAACTGTCACGTGTACGTGGATGCGAGTTGCCCGCGCGAACTGGCCGAATCGGTAGTGCTGAACGCGAAAACGCAACGGCCGGGCGTGTGCAATGCGGCCGAGTCGCTGCTGTTTCACAAGGACGCGGCTGGCGAACTGTTGCCCGCGGTGTGCGGGAAACTGCAAGCTGCCGGCGTCGAGATCCGCGGCTGCGATCGGACGCGGCAGCTGTTGCCCGCGGCCAAGCCTGCGGTGGAGGACGACTGGTACAAGGAGTATCTGGACCTGGTCATGTCGGTGAAGGTAGTGGACTCGTTGGAGGCGGCGGTTGAGCATATCAACCGTTACAGCTCGCACCACACCGACGCCATCCTGACGCTGGACGTGCGGGCGGCGGACGCGTTTGTGGCCGGAGTCGATTCGGGCAACGTGATGGTCAACTGCTCGACGCGGTTCAGCGATGGTGGGGAGTACGGGCTGGGAGCCGAGATTGGCATCAGCACCGACAAGCTGCACGCTCGCGGGCCGATGGGCGCGGCCGATCTGACCACCTACAAGTGGGTGGTGACGGGATACGGACAGGTGCGGAAGTGAGCCAGTTGTGTTTGCCGGTGGGGCGGTGTTCGGGTAGGTTGGACAGCCTATGGAAGCAGCAGTGACAGAATCGCAGGTACAGTTGGCGGCTCCGCTGGGTGTGATCGAGAAGACGCGAGTCGTAGCGGCGGTGGCCATGGCGGCGGCGCTGCTGTACACGGTGGGCTGGATGGTGATTCGGCCTACCGATCCGGATCTGGCCGTGACCTTCGTGCGGAGCGGCAGAGCCGTTGCGGCGATTTGGCCGGCGCTGGCGGTGCTGACCGTGGTGGCAGGAGTCTTCGGGACGGTGTTGGCCGGACCGCGGTTGCCGGAGGCGGGGCTGTTCGCCGCGGCGAACGGTGTCCCGGACCTGAGTCTCCGCGGCGGTTCGATGGAAGTACTGCTCGCCAGCGAGGGGGCGACCGATCAGGCTACTCGACAGGTCTTCCTCAAGGCCATGGCATTGGATTGCGTGCTGTGGTCGTTGATCATGCTGGCGGCGTGGATCGCGGTGACCTGGGCGTATCGATGGGTCTGGCTGGGAGGTGCGGGGTTAGAGGTGAATGCTGCAGAAGAGCCTGCTAAGCCGCAAGCGGCAAAAGATACGAAGCCGAGTACTCCGACGGCCGAGGGGGGCGCTTCGAGCGTGGGCTTGGGCTGGCCGGCGCTGGTGGTGACCGGGGTGGTCGGCATTTTCGTGATCTGGATGACCGTTGGCCGCACCCCTGTGTCGATTATTCGTCGTGGACAGACCATCGCAGCAGTGGCGGGCGGTCTGTATTTGGGGGCGATGGCGGCTAGATACTTCACGGGCACACGGGACGTGCGGTGGTATCTGCTGGCGGTGCCGCTGGTGGGGCTGCTGGCGTATCTGGTCGGCTATCTGAGCGCAAACATGAGCTGGGCTCAGGGAACAGAGTATCAGTATTACGTCGCCCTGGCGACCACGCCTACGCACGATCTGGTCAGGCCGCTGCCGATCGGATACATCGCGGTGGGGACGGCGGGCGTGCTGGCCGGCTTCTGGGGCGGCGAGAAGATGGAACAGGTTGCCCAAGAGGTGACGTGATCAGAAGCTGTCGGCCATCAGCTCTCAGCGGTCAGCCAGAAGGGAAACCACGGTTTCTGACGCGAGGCCAAGTGTCAACGGTTATCGGTTATGCCCAAGATCATCAGCGAATCTGACGTTCGACACATTGCCCATCTGTCGCGGCTGAACCCGACGGATGACGAGGTCAAGCTTTTCGCCGGTCAGTTGTCGGCCATTCTCGGATACGTGGAGCAGCTCAACGAGGTGGACACGAGCGACGTGCCGCCTACAGCTCACGCGTTACCGGTGAGCAACGTATTCCGCGAGGATGTGCCGGGAAAGTGCCTGGCCCCCGATGAGGCTCTGGCCAACGCTCCGGCGCGAGACGGGAACTTCTTCGCCGTGCCGAAGGTGCTGGAGCAGGACAGCGCGTAGGCTTGACGAAGCCTCGAATGACGAACGACGAACAAGAGGCGGCGGCAAGCTGCCGCAATCCTATTGAACATGAACGTACCCACACTTATTGAAATTCGCGATTCGATTCGTTCCGGGCAGGTCAGTTCGCGCGAGTGGGTCGAGCGCACGCTTCGGCAGATCGAGCGGCTCGAACCTCAGCTGAGCATGCTGGTCAGCTATGACGGCCAGCGCGCACTGGACCTGGCCCGGCAGGTGGACGAGCGGCGGACGCACGGCGAACTCAGCGGGGCGTTGGCCGGCGTGCCGATCCTCATCAAGGACAACATCTGCACGCGCTTCGGCACGACCACCTGCAGCTCGAAGATCCTGCACAACTTCCGGGCGCCGTACGACGCGCATGTTGTCGAGCAGCTCGAACGGGCGGGGGCCATCATCGTCGGCAAAGCCAAACTCGACGAGTTTGCCATGGGCTCCAGCACCGAGAACAGCGCGTTCAAGGTCACGCGGAATCCGTGGGACGTCGAACGCGTGCCGGGCGGAAGCTCGGGCGGCTCGGCAGCGGCGGTGGCGGCAGGTGTGGTGGCGGGAACGCTCGGCTCGGATACGGGCGGGTCCATCCGTCAGCCAGCATCGTTCTGCGGCGTGTGCGGACTCAAACCGACCTACGGCCGGGTCTCGCGCTACGGCTTGGTGGCTTACGGCAGCAGTCTGGATCAGATCGGGCCGTTCGCGCGGACGGTCAAAGATGTTGCCCTGCTGTTGGGGGTGATTGCGGGCAAGGATCAACGTGACTCGACCAGCGTGGACGAGCCTGTGCCGGACTATCTCAGCGAGTTGGACAAGCCGTTGAACGGCGTGCGCGTGGGGCTCGCGGAGGAGTATTTTGGCGACGGCCTCGATCCGCAGGTGCGTGCGGCGGTAGAGGCAGCGTTGGAGCTCTACAAGCAGGCGGGCGCGACCATAGTGCCCGTGCATCTGCCGCACATGAAGTATGCCATTGCGTGCTACTACCTGGTGGCAGTGGCGGAGGCGTCAAGCAATCTGGCCCGCTACGACGGCGTGCACTATGGGCATCGGACGGCCACGCCGGCGGACTACATCGACGTCTACTGTTCGAGTCGGCAGGAGGGCTTCGGAGCCGAGGTGCGGCGGCGGATAATGCTGGGCACGTACGCACTGTCGAGCGGCTACTACGACGCCTATTATCTCAAGGCCTTGAAGGTGCGCACGCTGATTCGGCAGGATTTTGAGCGAGCTTTCGCGGAGGTGGACGTGATCGCGTCGCCTACGTCGCCTACGCCGGCCGTGCGTGTGGGTGAGAAGACGAGCGACCCGCTGGCGATGTACTTGATGGACATTTACACCGTGTCGGCCAACCTGGCGGGGCTGCCGGGGATCAGCCTACCATGCGGGTTCACGACTGAGGGGCTGCCGATCGGTCTGCAGCTGATGGGCTCGCATTTTGCGGAACCCAGGCTGTTGCGGATAGCGCATGAGTATCAGTGCCGGTCCAATTGGCATACAAGGCTGCCTAAGCTGGCGGAGTAGTCGGTTGGCCGGATGAATGGTTCTTGTGTCGGAAAGAACGGCGGGGCCTGACCCCGCCGCTCGTGTTTATGGAATGCGTTTCTTGACGCAGGTGAGCGTATGACGCATGTTGCCGACCCAATCGCGGCGATGTATCGGGCTAACCAGGCCTTTCATACGCAGGTGCTGGATACCGCGGCCTTGTCGTGTGGAGTCGCCCATTTCTCAAAGCAGTTTCCGGGGATCTGCAATCAATTTCGCGAAGTGAGTATTCCGCAGGGGGGCTCGGCGGAGGCAGTCTGGGAGGAGGTCGAAGCGTTTTTCGGCCGACGCGGCGAGGACTGCACGCGCTGGGTGCCGGCTGTAGGTCAGTTACTCGAACCCTTGGAGGAATTCCTGCGGGGCAAGTTGTTTCTGCCGAGCCGCAAGCTGGTGATGGCGCTGCGGCCGTGGCCGGAGCTGCCACCGCATCCACAGGTGCGGATCGTGCCTGGGCGGGGCGTGCGGCAGGTGCTGCGCGATCTCATCATGAGCGACAAGGAGCGGGGCGAGTGGGCCACACGCGATTCTTCGGCAGAGTTAGTGCTGTTGCGGCTTGACGATCCCGGCTTTGAAATGCTGGTGGGCATGGTGGAAGGGAAAGCCGTCGGGCATGGCGGGATGCTGGAAGTGGGCCCGATTGCGGCGATTTACGATGTGTTTGTGCAGCCGAAGTATCGCCGCCGAGGCGTTGCCCGCGCCCTCATGGCCGACTTGGTGAATGCGTGCCGCAGGTTGCAGTTGCGGACGGTAGTGCTGGAGGTCGATGAGGCAAACACGGCAGCCATCGCGCTTTACGAACAGTGCGGATTTGAGCGGGCGGGAACGAGCGTGGAGTTTGTTCGCCCCAGGTCGTGAGGGAAAGGAACGGGGACATGTCGACCATCAGCATCGCAGCTCGCTGGATCGTGCCGGTGTCGCAGCCGCCCATCGAAAATGGGCGAGTGGTCATCGCGGACGGGGTGATCGTTCGGGTGGAGCGGGCTGAGGCGGCAGAGCCGGCGGATGTCGATTACGGCGATGCGGTCATCGTGCCGGGGTTCATCAACACACATACACACCTGGAACTCAGCGGCTTTCGCGGCCGTGCGCCGTTTGCGGGCTCATTCATCGGCTGGATAGGCGCGGTGGTGGGCCTGCAGGCCAGCGAAGGAGCGGATGAGCAGATGCGAGCGGCGGTGGGCCAAGGCCTGCGCGAGTCGCTCGCTGCCGGCGTCACCACGGTAGTGGACATCGGACGTGACGAGTGCGTCGAACAGTGGCGGCAGTCGCACGGCAGGGTCATTGGTCTGCTCGAAGTGCTCGGCGTGGGGCCGCGAGCAGGGGAGGATCATTCGCGATCGATCCAGCGGGCGCGGGGCGTGCTGGATAAAGCAAGCGGTGTTGCCCTGGGTATTTCGCCGCATGCACCCTACAGCACTGGGCCGCAGGTGTTCCGGGAAGCCATCGAGTTGGCGACACGCCATAAGCTGCCGATCAGCACGCACTTGGCGGAAACACGCGAGGAATTGGAGTTCACAGCCCACGGTGCGGGACCGTTTCGGCAGTTGCTCGAGGTCATCGGCGTGTGGGATGGTTCGTTCGAGGTGCCGAGTTGCTCGCCGGTGGCCTACGCAGAGCGGCTCGGGCTGCTGGCCTGTCGGCCGATACTCGCTCACTTGAACTATGTGAGTGACGCGGACGTCGCCTTGCTCGCACAGCATGACTGCAGTGTGGCCTATTGTCCGCGCACGCATGAGTTCTTCCAGCATGAGCCGCATCGCTATGGTGATATGTTGGCTGCCGGCGTGAATGTGTGCGTCGGAACGGATTCATTGGCCAGCAATGAGACGCTTTCAATCCTGGATGAACTGCGGTTCCTACGGGCGCAGGATGCACGGCTGAGCAGCGAGCAATTGCTGGAACTGGGCACGATTCATGGCGCGAAAGCTCTGGACCTTGAATCGCAGATCGGGTCAATCGAGCCGGGCAAGCGTGCGGATTTGGCGATAGTCGGCATGAGTGACGAAGATGCGCGAAGTCCCGTCGATGATATTCTGCGTGGGGAGGGCGCGGTGCAGGCGGTGTATGTCGGCGGGAGCAGCTTTTCGCTCTGTCAGAGCCGGGTTCTGTGACGCCGGCGTTCTCCGCATCGGCTGGCACCGGGTTCGCACAACCCGGCTCTGACGAGAGGCGATACTGCTTACGGTTTGTTGGCTTCGTACGCCCAGGCCAGCCATTCCAGTGCGATCTTCGTGTCCGCCGGGTCGACCGTCGGGCCGCCCCAGAAGCGGAAGCCGGGCGGGGCTTCGCGGTAGCCGGCGATGTCGTAGACGGCCTTCTCCGCATCGCAGGCACCGGCGACCTTCTTGATGAAGGCCTGGCGATCCTCAGCGCTTAGCGCGGTGAACCACGGGGCGGTGACCTTCAGGCAGATGGAGGTCGAGCTGCGGATCTCCGGGCTGTCCGCCAGGAAATCGATCCAGTCGTACTTGGGCACAAAGTCGGCGACTGCCTGCAGGTTGGCACGACTGCGGGCGATGCAGGCTTCAAGGCCGGTCTTGCCGCCGAAGCTGAGGTTCTTCGCCCAAGTTAGCGCGTCAATCCAATCTTCAACACAGAGCATGGAGGGCGTGTTGATGGTGTCGCCCTGGAAGATGCCGGCGTTGAGCTTGCCGGCCTTGGTCATGCGGAAGATCTTGGGCAGCGGCCAAGCCGGCTTGTAGGTTTCAAGGCGTTGGACGGCGCGTGGCGAGAGGGCGAGCATGCCGTGAGCGGCCTCGCCACCCAGGCACTTCTGCCACGACCAGGTGATCACGTCCAGACG
>JBJKSL010000188.1:0-3724 GCA_046704145.1 Phycisphaerae bacterium | reverse complement strand
CCATATACAGTCTCGCCGTTCGCCTTGGTCCACTTGCCGACCTCGTGCAACCGCTCCACGAACTCCGGCTGAATGGTGCCGTCGGGCCGCGGACCGATGTTCAAGAGCAGATTGGCATCCAACCCCGCCGCCCGCACCAGATAATGAATCAGCTGCTTGGGCGACTTGTAGTTGTGATCGTTCTTGTTGTAACCCCACGAGCCGTTCATGGTATCGCACGTTTCCAGCGGCAAATCGCCGATCTCCGAGTTCTTGTTGAAACCGGCGGTATTCTGCCCCGGCAGATCCCGCTCGAACATCTGAAAATCCTCGCCCGGGAACGGCTTAACGTGGTGATTGTTACCAATGAGCGCTTGCGGCTGCAGATCGTGAATCAGCTTGTATGTCTTGGCCAGCCGCCAATCCGCATCGGGCTTATCCCACCAGCCGTCAAACCAGATCCCGCCGATGCTGCCGTAGTTCGTGCACAGCTCCTTCAGCTCCCCGTCCATGTAGTCCAGGTAGCGATACCAGTCGCCGCTCTCCGGTCGGCCGGCGGTCTTGCCTGTCCTGCCGCGCGGGAAGTAGTCCGGATGATGCCAATCAAGGTGCGAGTGATAGAAGAACAGCTTGATCCCCTGCTTCTCGCACGCCGCCGCCAGCATCTTGAGCACGTCCTTCTTGTAAGGCGTGCGATCCACGATGTCATAGTCCGACACCTTGCTGTCGAACATGGCAAAGCCGTCGTGATGCTTGCTGGTGATGGTGATGTACTTCATGCCCGCGTCCTTGGCGATCTTCACCCACGCGTCGGCATCGAACTTCACCGGGTTGAACTGCGGCGGCAGCTTCTCGTACTCGGCGATGCTCATCTTCTTGTTGTTCATCACCCACTCGCCGTCGCCCAGCACGCTGTACACCCCCCAGTGAATGAACATGCCGAACCGCGCATCCCGAAACCACTGCCGAGCCTTCAGATTCGCCTCCGTCGGCGTGTAGCTCTGTGCCCGAGCCTTAGCGACGAAGTCCTCCGCCACCGCCGGACGCAGCGTGACTAGCACAAGCCCCGCCAACGCAACCGCAAACCGCTTGCTGTAAACCTGTGTCATGTTCGCCTCCTCGTCTGATGTCGAGATGCCCATTGTGAGCCCGGCCTGCCCCGGCCGCCCGCCTGTCATCGACCGCATCTTAACCCCCGCGCCCCAACCGCGCCCACCCTGCGTTTCCTCTGAATTCTACATTCAACATTCTGCATTCTACATTCCTCTTCTCCTTCCTCATTTACAGCCGGGCCTGAAGCGGATACCTTGCACAGAAAATTGCCTCGGCCCGACGGAGTTCCGGGCCGCAAGCCAAGGAGGCGTTGACATGGCAAACCGCATCACCATAGCTCTAGCCGCAGCGTTCATCACCGCCCTCGCCGGGTGCAGCGACACCACCGTCGGCCCGGTGCCTCGCGTACCCCTCGCCGAGCGACACGTGCTCACCGCCGGCAGCCCCGCCGGCACAGCCCTCAGCCTGCCCGGCGACCACGGCTTCAACATCCACATCAAGCAGAGCACCCAGAACCAGGGCCCCGCCGGCCAGGCTCGCGGCATCTCCGACGCCACCCCCGCCGGAACCGCCTCCGCCCTCGCTGAAGCCGCCAACGGTGGCTCAGCCAACGCCGAGTTCAAGATCGGCCACCGCATCGACAACAACAGCGGAGCCACCCAGTTCATGAAGGTCAAGATCGCCTTCAACCTGAACAGCTCGCTGGATGCCTCCGACCTGCCCGCCCCCGCCACGCTGGCCAAGGCCGATCTCGTCCTCATGGTGGTGGACAGCACCAAGCGAATCGTCAGCAAGACGACCATCATCCAGGGCAACAGCGACGAAAGCACCGGCGAGGCCTCTACCCCTCAACAGCGAAGCCTGAGCGTACGGCTGGAGCCGAACGAGAGTTACGACGTGGTACTCTACGGAACCGTCCAGGCCACCTCGGCCGACAACCAAAACGCCGCCGCCAAACTGAACCTGGACAAGCTGACCATGAAGTTCGAGTTCGCACCCGCCGCCACCCAGCCGGCTGCTGCCTCAACCCACGGACGGCCAAACCATGCCTGAGCTGCAGATACTTACTCCCGAAGGTTCGCACGCCGTCAGGTTGCCCGAGGGCAGCGTGACCATCGGCCGCTCGCGCGAAAACGACATCATGATCGACGACCCGCGCAGCAGCCGTAAACACTGCGTCATCGCCCCCACCTCGGGCGGATACCAGCTCAAGGACCTCGGTTCACGCAACGGAACACGCTACAAGGGCAAGATCGTCAGCGAGACAGTGGTGCACTTCGGCGAAGCCTTCTGCATCGGCAGGACCGTCTTTCGCATCTTCGAGAAGAAAGTACCGGAAATCGAACTGGCCGAGCTTGCTGAAACACAGGAACAGGAAGCCGTCCAAGCCCCCGTCGCCAACCTCATCGAGCCCGAAGAGCCCGAAATACCGGAGCCGCCGCCACTGCCGCGCTTTAATGCCGACTATGAGTCACTCGGCCCGCTTACCCCCGAAGAGATCATGGCCAACGCACGCCGCGACTTGGCCAACCTGCGAGCGGCCGGCTCCGACCCCGGCTTCAGCCTCGAGAAAATCACCTTCCAGGACTGCCACGGAAAACCCATGCACGGCGGCGAGAGCTCCGACACCTCCAGCGAGGCCGTCCGCACCTTGCGGCTGCTGGTCTACGGCGCCTTCCGCACGCGAGCCACGGACATGCACTTTCACCCCAGCACCCAGGGTTACCAGGTGCGCTTCCGCGTGGACGGCCGCATGCTGTCGCTCGTGCTGCTGCCGGTAGCTATCGCCAGGTCCGTGCTCAGTGTGGTCAAGGTCCTCGGCGAGTTGAACATCGCCAAACGCGAGGCCATCCAGGAAGGCAGCTTCGCCATCCGCGTGCCCAGGCAGGTGGACTGCCGCGTCTCCTTCAGCCCCACCGCCTACGGCGAAAACCTCGTCGTGCGAATCCTCGATACCTCAAACATCCCCACCACCGTGGACGACCTGGGACTCTCCGCCACCATGTTGCGGCACTTCAAGGGGGCCTGTAACTGCGACAGCGGAATGATCATCGTCAGCGGACCCACCGGCAGCGGCAAGACCACTACGCTGTACACCGCACTGCGCTCTATCGACTGCAAGACGCGCAACGTGATTACTATCGAAGACCCCATCGAGTATCACCTGCAAGGCATCACCCAGATCCAGGCCGACGAAAAACGCGGCATGACCTTCGGCACCGTGCTCAAGTCCATCCTGCGACAGGACCCGGACGTCATCCTCGTTGGCGAGATGCGCGACGCCGAAACCGCACGTACCGCCATGCAGGCCGCCATGACCGGCCACCTCGTGTTCAGCACTCTGCACGCCCGCGACGCCATCGGCTCCATCTTCCGCCTGCTGGACCTCGGCATCGAACCCTACATGGTGGCTAATGCAGTCTCGATTTGTCTGGCACAACGCCTGATCCGCATGCTCTGCAAGCACTGCAAGAAGTCGTTCATGCCCAAGCCCAGCCAACTGGTCAAAATGAAGATGCAGAACCGCGGCGTGGGCCAGCTCTATACGCATGTCGGCTGTCGCCGCTGCATGGACGTGGGCTTCTGGGGCCGTGCCGCCATCTTCGAGATGCTGGCCTTCAACGACAACCTGCGCGACGCCCTCATGACCACCAAGACCATTCACGACATCCGCAACGCCGCCGGCGAGTGG
>JBJKSL010000187.1:0-10136 GCA_046704145.1 Phycisphaerae bacterium | reverse complement strand
TGTCTCTCTCCGGGCCCGCCGCGTCACGACACGGCCGAGGGCCCCAATGTCCACTGGGCAGATGTGCAGCTTCCAGATTGCGCGTCCGGCTCTGCTACTTGATCTCCACGCGGCGCTGGCCGCGTTTGATCTTGCCTATCACCACTGCATCGAGCCGCTGGCGTCGGAAGTGGCCCACGACCGAGTCGGCGAACGTTGGACGCACGACCAGGCAGTAACCGATGCCCATGTTGAACACGTCGAACATCTCGTTGCGGGCCACGCCGATGGACTGCAGGTACTTGAAGATGGCCGGCACGTGCCACTTTTTTGTCTCGAGGACGGCCATGCAGTTGTCCGGCAGGACACGGACGAGGTTGCCCGGCAGTCCGCCGCCGGTGATGTGGGCCATCGCTCGAACCACGTGTTTGACGCGATACTTGCGAAGCAAGCTGAGCACAGGCTTGACGTAGATTCGCGTAGGCTTGAGCAGTTCGTCGCCGATGGGGCAGCCGACCTCCGACACGACGCTGTCGTACTTGAGCTTGGCTTCCTTGAAGACCAGCCGGCGTGCCAGTGAGTAACCGTTGGAATGGACCCCGCTGGAGGGCAGGCCGATGACCACGTCGCCCGGCTCGACGGCCGAGCCATCCACGATACGCGTCCGCTCCACCACGCCGACCCCAAAGCCCGCCAGGTCGAAGTCGTTGGCCGCGTACAGGTCGGGCATCTCCGCAGTCTCGCCGCCGAGCAAGGCACAGCCTGCTTCCGAGCAGCCCGCCGCAATGCCCTCGACGATGTTGGCAACCCAGGCGGGGTCAAGATGGTTTACAGCCACGTAGTCCAGGAAGAACAACGGCTCAGCCCCCACGGTGAGCATGTCATTTACGCTCATGGCCACCAGGTCGATGCCGACAGTGTCGAAGTGGCCGGACTCGCGAGCCAGCAGAATCTTGCTCCCCACGCCGTCCGTGCAGGCGACCAGCACCGGTTCCTTGTAGTTGCGTTTGAACAGATCCTCGCGATAGTCGAGGCGGAACAAGCCGGCGAAGCCGCCGTGAGCAGCCATGACCCGCGGCCCGTAGGTGCTGCGGACGACAGGCCCGATGAGGTCCACCATGCGGTCGTTGGCGGTGATGTCGACGCCGGAATCTTTGTAGCTGACGAGCTTTTTTGCCATCGCGGCAATTTAACGAGCCAGCCGCGCAGGGACAAGGGTTTATACGCCTTCTGTGTCTCCTTTCTGATCGTTTTGCGGCCCAGACTGCGGCCAGCTGGCTCTCAAGCCTATTGAGTCTCTGTCCGATGGTAGCTATCATGATATATATCAGGAGCCGGACCTATGGATGTTGCAAAAGTGTTCACCACCGGACGCAGTCAGGCAGTTCGCCTGCCTAAGGAGTACCGCTTCGATTCCGAGGAGGTGGGAATCGCGCGGCTGGGGGACATGGTTGTCCTGTACCCGCGCGACAAAGCCTGGGAGCTGTTCGAGCAAGGCTTGGCCGAGTTCACAGAGGACTTCATGGTCGAACGGCGTCAACCGCCACTGCCTGAGGATCGCGAGAAGCTGTGATCCGCTATCTGCTGGATACCAATATCTGCATCGACCTCATCCGTCGAAGGCATCCGCACATGGTCGCGCGGCTGGCTTCGCACGAGCCAGGGTCGATAGGGCTGTCCACCATTGTGTTGGCAAAGTTGGAGTACGGCGTGGCGCGCAGCAGCGATCCCGCTCGCAACAGGCTCGCTCTCGCCAAGATGATTCTGCCCCTGGAAATCGTGCCCTTTGATCATTTCGCCGCCGCAGCGTACGGACCCCTTCGGGCGAGGCTGGAGCGGTCAGGTATGCCCGTCGGTCCGCTGGATACCCTCATTGCGGCGCACGCACTCGCGTTAGGAGTGACGTTGGTCACCAACAACGAGCGGGAGTTCCTGCGCGCTGACGGGCTCACAATCGAAAACTGGTCAAAGCCTAGTTAGATTTGCCCACAGGCTCGAATACTTCCCAGCCGCCGCCCAGGGCTTTGTATAGAGCGATGAGGTCGGTGATGACTGCGGTTTCGGACTGCACGAGCTGATCCTGAGCGGTGTACAAAGCTCGCTGCGATTCGATCACGTTGAGGAAGGCGGTCAGACCGCGGGAGTAGAGTTCCTGGCTGAGGGAGGACGATTCCTGGGCGGCCTCGACGGCGTCGGTCAGCCACTCGCGGCGGTCCTGCTCGTTGATGTACTGCACCAGGGCGTTCTCGACCTCCTGGAAGGCGACCAGCACGGTCTGCTCGTAGGTGGCCATGGCCTCTTCCTGGACCGCGTTGGCCCCCTGGATGTTGGAAAGGATGCGTCCGCCCTGGAACACCGGCCATGAGACGCTCGGGCCCAGGCTCCAGGTGAGGCTGTCCGTGTCCAGCAGGTGCCGGAAGTCGCGTGAGGCCGAGCCAAACCCGCCGTTCAAGGAGAATCTCGGGAAGAGATCCGCCGTGGCGACACCGATGCGGGCGGTGGCGGCTGCCAGTTGACGCTCGGCGACCTGGATGTCAGGACGACGTCGCAGCAACTCGGAAGGCAGGCCGATGGGCACCTCGGGGACGTTCGCCGGGATGGGGGCCTCTTTCGAGAGTTCAGCCACCAACGCCCCCGGCGGCAGGGCGAGCAACACGCTGAGCTGGTAAATGGTCTGGCGGATGGCGCTCTCGAGAGCTGGCACCTGAGACTGGGTGCCGGCCAACTGTGCGCGGGCTTCGGAGACGTCCAGCTTGGCAGCGAAGCCGGCCTGGAACTTCTCGGTGGTCAACTCGACGCTTTCCTGCTGGGCGACGATGTTTTCGAGGGCGATATCCAGCCGTCGCTGCAAGCCGCGAAGCTGTACGTAGTCCAGCGAGACTTCTGAAAGCAGCGACATAACTACGGCCCGGCGATTGTCTTCGGCCGCTTCATAATCCGCCTGGGCGGCCTCGACCGAGCGCCGCAATCCGCCGAAAACGTCGATCTCCCAACTGGCGTCAAAGCCGGCTTGGAAGAGGTTACTCTGGCGATTGGGCTTGGTTTGTTGTTCGAAACGCCGGCTGACGATATCACCCGCCAACTGCCCGGCAGTGGTCGCGGCGACGGCCGCCGGGTCAATGGCTGTGCCAGCGGCGATGGATCGGGCCACGGCGTTGCCGGCGATACCCGCGGCCTGGTTGCCGAGGCTGGGCTGTCCGTTGCCGGGAGAACCTGTATTCAGGCTCGATCCACGATAGTTGTAGTCGGCCGACCCGCCGATCTGCGGCCAGAGGTCCGCTGCGACCACGCCGCGTGCCGCGCGGGCCTGGCGCACTCTGGCGGTGGCGATCCGCAGGTCGAGGTTGGATTCGATGGCTCGCTGCAGCAGCGAATCCAGCATGGGATCCTTGAGCAGCCTCCACCAGGCCACGATCGGCTTGCCCGTGGTCGGTCCTGGCGTCGCTGGTTGCGTCGCAGGTTGTGTGGTCATGGCGCTTGGCTGGGTGGCAGGTACCTCCAGCCCGCTCCAGTTGGCGGGAGCAGCGGTCTCAGGTCTTTTGTAGTTTGGTCCGACCATGCATCCGCCGACGGTCGCGCCTATCGCTGCAGCGATCCAGCCCAGTTGAACCACTCGCCCCGTCCGTGTCATAGGATCTCCACCCTTCCACTCGTCTACTCGTAGCGCAGAGCCTCGATTGGATCCAGTTGCGAGGCCTTCCATGCGGGGTAGTAGCCGAAAATCACACCCACGCTGACCGACACCGTGACCGCCGCGATGATGGCGCCGGGAGAAAGCTCTGTTTTGAAATGCAGCAGGAACACAAGCGTGATGGAAATCATGCGGCCAAGCAGGATGCCCAGTCCACCGCCCAGCATACAGAGTACGACCGCCTCCACCAGGAACTGCCGGAGGATGTCGCGAGCACGGGCTCCGACGGCCATGCGCAGGCCGATCTCCCGCGTGCGCTCGGTCACTGAGACCAGCATGATGTTCATGATGCCGATGCCGCCAACGACCAGCGAAATCATGGCCACGCACAGCAGCAGCCGGGTCATGGTCGTCGAGGTCGAAGCGATGGTCCGCGACATTTCGGTCATGTCGCGGAGACTGAAGTCGTTGGCCTGTTCCGGACGCAGGCGATGCCGGTCGCGCAATACCTGTGTTATTTCGTCCATGGCCTTGGGGACCAGCTTGGGCGACTGTGCGGCGATGAGCACGTGATCCACGACCTCGAATCGCACGGGCATGGGGGTGTTGGCGGCCTGGCTGGGCGAAGGCAGTGGATACAGGCTGGTTCTGCCCGGATACAGGTTGCTTAGCGTGTTTACGGACTTATCGCCGGCGGAGGCACCCACGGTAGGCGTATCGTTGGTGTTGCCCGAGAGCCTGCGTTTGATCGTGGTCCATGGTGCCAGAAAGAAGTCATCCTGGTCCATGCCCATCATGTTGGCCCCCTTAGAGGCCAGGACGCCGACTACCTTGAACTGCACGTTCGCCACGCGGATTTCCTTGCCGAGCGGCGACTCCTCGCCGAACAGTTCGCGGACGACGGTCTGGCCGAGCAGGCACACGCGGGCGGCGGTTCGCAGGTCCTCTTCGCTGAACGGCTCGCCCTCGGCCACCGGCCACTCGCGAACCTGTAGGTAACTCGGGGTGGAACCGTACATGCTCGCGGGAGTCCAGTTACGGTTGCCGTAGATAAGCTGGGCCCGCGTGTGCACGTAGTTGGCGACGGCTCGCACGCTGGGGCACTCGCGAAGGATGGCGGCAGCATCGTTGGGGTTGATGTTGTGGGCGCTGCCCGCTCCGAAGCTGACGCCGGAACTGGAGGCGGCCCCCGAACTCATCATGATGTTGTCCGCACCCATGCTGGCGATGGTTTTCTGGATGGCCTTGGACGAGCCGTTGCCCACTTCCATCATGGCGATTACCGCCGCCACGCCGATGATGATGCCCAGGGTGGTGAGCGCCGACCTCATGATGTTGCGGCGCAGAGCGTTGAACGCTGTGGTGAAGGTCCGGGAATGAAAACGGCGGCTCAGCCAGGTCATGGCCTTACCTCCTGGCCCGAACTCGACGCGGCGGCCGGGTCATCGCTGTGCGTGAAGCAGCCGTCCTGGATCAGGCCGTCGCGAATGTGGATCGTGCGTCGGGCGTGTTTGCCTACCTCGGCATCGTGTGTGACCAGGATGATGGTGATGCCCTCTTCCCGATTGAGACGCTCGAACATGCTGAGGATTTCGACGCTCGTTCGCGAATCGAGATTACCGGTGGGCTCGTCGGCGAAGAGGATCACCGGCTTGTTGATCAGTGCCCGGGCGATGGCTACGCGCTGCTGCTGGCCGCCGGACAACTGCGAGGGCTCGTGCTCCATGCGGTCCGAGAGTCCCACCAATTCGAGCAGTTGGACAGCTCGTTGATGTCCTTCACGCGGCGCAATCGGATCGGGACTGTACAGCAGCGGCATCATCACGTTTTCGATGGCACTGGTGCGAGCCAGCAGGTTAAAACTCTGAAAGACGAAACCGAGCTTCTGATTGCGGATGGCCGCCCGCTCGTCTGGTGAGACCTGCGAGATTTCCTGCCCATCCAGCCAATACTGGCCGGAGGTCGCGTGGTCGAGGCAGCCCAGGATGTTCATCAACGTGGTCTTGCCCGACCCGGACGCACCCATGAGGGCGACCAGTTCGCCGCGCTGCACCTCAAGGGAGATTCCCTTGAGTACGGGCAAGTCCATCTCGCCGAGGCGGTAGGTCTTGCAGATGTTTTCCAGGCGGATAGTTGGCACCAACCTGCTCCCCGTAAACCAACCAAGAATACCGGATGGATATCAGCGACGACGACGGAACAGCCGCGGCATCAGCGGATTGCCGCCGTCATCCTGCACAGCCTTTTCCACCTGCCCGACGACCAGATCGAGCCCTTCAGTCAGCTTAGGGCCACTGACTTCGGTCAAGACGCCGTCAGTGAGCCCTTTGGTCACCTCGACCGGCCTGACGAACTCGCCATCTTCGGCCCAGACCGTGCCCGTAGTCGGGCGGCTGGTCGGCTGGCTGGCAGCTTTGGTTTCGGCCGATTCTCGCGGACCTTCTTCCTGCGGTGCGTACTGGTCGCGGATGTCCGGAGCGATCAAATCGGGCGACGGCTCCCACCGCAGGGCCGCGTTCGGAACCAGCAGCACATTTTCGCGGCGGGCCACCTCGAAGCGGACGTTGGCAGTCAGGTAGGGGCGTAGCGTACCGTCGCTGTTATCCGTGTTGATCTCAACCGTATAGGTCACCACGTTGGAGGTCATCGTGGCGTTCAGCCGCACCTTGCCGACCTTGCCATGGAAGACGCGGCCGCCAAAGGTGTCCACCGTGAAGGTGACCGGCTGGCCGGGATAGACTTGGCCGATGTCGGCTTCGTTGACCGCCGCCCAGACCTGGATTCGCGTCAAATCCTTGGCGATGAGGAACAAACTGGGGGCGCTCAGACTGGCTACGACGGTCTGGCCGATGTTGACGCGGCGATCGATGATCACGCCCTTGACCGGGGACTTGATTACGCAATAACTGAGATTGATCTTGGCCCGCTTCAGAGCTGCTTCTGATTGCAGGACGGTTGTTTTAGCCTGGGCCACGGTGGCCTCGCCGACCGCCACGGTGGCTTTGGCGGTTTCGTAGGCGGCCTTGTACGAGTCGTAATCGGTGGCCGACAGCGCTCGTGAGGAGCCCAGCTCTTGAGCTCGCGTCCAATTGTGCTCGGCCTGAACGAGCTTGGCCTTCAACTGGCCCAGATCGGCCTGTGCACGCAGCACATTCGCCTTGGCCTGTTCGAGTTCGGCTGTCGATCTTTCGGCATCTGCTGAATACAGTTCATCATCGATGTTCGCCAGCACGGTGCCTTCTTCGACGCGGCTGCTGTAATCCACCGGGTTGCCGGGATTGGACGGGTCCTCGCCGAAGGAGCGGATCTTGCCCGCGATCTGTGCCCCTACGTCGATCACCTCCACCGGCTCGACGGTGCCGGTCGCACTGATTGAGGAGAGCAGATCTCCGCGCTCGACCACGGCCGTCCGAAACTCCAGGTTCGGCGCGCTGGCGTGCTGCCAGTACATGTAGCCTCCGGCCGCTGGGATCGCCAACATCACGATCAAGACGAGGAACTTTCTCATGGTTCAGACTCCAGGGCGGATTACCCCTGCGAAAACAACTCGTTGAGGGTCTGCATGGCTTCGCTAAGCCGGGCAAGGCGCTGTGGGCGGAGCGTTCGCAGACTGCTGGCCAGTGCGACCTCTGTCGCGTTGAGAGCCGTACGGTAAACCCGACTGCCCCTTGTCGTCAATGACAGAGCAACCCGGCGGCGATCTTCGGCATGTTCCTGACGCTCGACGAGCCCCCGCTGCACCAGCAACTGGACCATTCGCGAGGCCGTCGGCAGCGAGAGTCCCAGGTGCTCGGCCATGGCGGAGAGGGAGGTATCCTCATGCACGCTGAGATAGACCAGGGCTCGAAACTGAGGCACGCTCAGGCCGGCCTGACGACTGCGTCGCATCTGTCCGCGGATGAACCGCATAAGCACCGGCACCACGACGAGCAACTCCCGCGCGCAAGCATCTGCCGAAGGCGCCTTAATAGTTGCGTCAGGCAACTGTTGCATAGGCGAAGTGTATCGCCCGCCGCCGCTGCGGTCAAACGGATGAAACAGGTGGGTCCTGTGAGCAGTCCGGTTACGGCTAAGAGTGTCTCACGCAATCGTGTGGGACCGGCATCTCGCCGGTCCAAGCGAGCGGCTGGAAGCCTGTCCCACATAGAACGCCGCCGAACCGCGACAACAATTGGGAATGGAAGGCAATCGAGTTCAGGCCGCTATAGCGGTCTTTCCCGCTAGGGCTATCAGGCCAGCCGTTTACGGCTGGTGGACGGAGCCGGGTACCCACTATTCCTTCACCTGGTTGGTGCGACAGCCCGTTTCAAGAGCTTAATCTTCATCGCTCGGCAGAGAAGGTGGCGTGCTGAGCCGCTCGATACGCTCCAGCCGATCGAACGTTTTGCCGCTGGCATGATGCTGCTTCTGACCGCGGTCTTACGCGATAACCCAGTGCACAACCTTGGTCCCGAATGAAACTACGCGGTAGCCGTCCTGCCAGGCCAGGACCTTGCGGTTACAGACCTCGTGGTTGATATGGTGGGCGCTGGCCCCTTTGAGTTGGCCAACCCAGTCGCTGATGTTCACGGTGGGCGGAACGGTCACGGCCAAGTGGACATGGTCCGGCGTCCCCTCGATTGCGTGGACGACGACTCCCGCTGTTGTGAGGGCGCGGTGCGTCAGAAACTGGTGCGTGCGGTTCTCGACAACGTCCAGCAAAACGGGGTCGTTGTTCTTCGTGTGCCAGGTAAGGTGGAGATTGATCTCAGAATAGACGTTGCGCGGCATGCGGACAGCCTCCAGCTGCTGAAAACCCCGCTAAAACGGGCTAGAGATGAACAGAAGGTGGTAGTATATTGGCACGCCTGCCGGACAACCAGCCCCAATTGCGTGTTTAGCGTTCAGACACGTACGCCGCTTCAGCGGCGTTTCCCGCCGCAGGCGGGCTACTAGGCCAGCCCTTGTAGGGCTGGTCGGAATACGGTCGCCATCCGCAACCTCAATCCCCCCTCTCTCCCGGCGAAGCCGGGAGAGAGGGGGGATTGAGGATTCTCGCATCGTCGTTGCTCACCAGCCCTGAACGGCTGGCCTAATAGCCCGCTTGGCAGCGGGCAAGCCCCATGAATGGGGCTGAAGACTTGCCCAGGTGTCAGCCAACGCAGCGGTCGCACGCAAGTTGGTGGTTAGAGGGGCCTTACCTGCCAGCCCCAGTGTGGGCTCAAAACGGAATCAGTATGAAATCAGGCACCAGTTCAGAATTTCCAAGGATTGCGGAGGCTTCTGTGCCGCCAGCGTGGGGTAGCAAAAGAACGGCGGCTGGCTGTCGCCCGTTAAGAGTGCCCGGGCGGCTCCTTTCCATCTCCTGCTTCTCGGCCGTACAATTCCGGTGATGCTGCTGTCCCAAACCAGTTACACGCTGGCCATTCTGCTCACGCTGATCAACGCGCTGTGGTTGTTTACCATTCTTTTTGGCATGCCCGGTACATGGCTGATGGTGCTGTCCACTGCGGTGGTCGCGTGGCTGGAGTGGGAACCCGGCCGGCCGGCCGCGGATCAGCCCATCAGCATCTGGACTCTGTTGGCCCTGGTGTGCCTGGCCTTTATAGGCGAGATCCTCGAGTTCATTGCCGGAGCCGCCGGGGCCAAGAAGGCCGGTGGCAGCCCTCGCAGCGCGCTGGCGGCGATTTTTGGCGGGGTCATCGGTGCGATTGTCGGGACCTTTGTTATTCCCATCCCCCTGCTGGGTTCTCTGATTGGTGCGGCCGCCGGAGCTGGCATAGGTGCCGCCAGCATCGAGTTGGCCAGCGGCAGGCCTATGGAACTGTCCATACGCGTGGGCATGGGCGCCGGCGTAGGCCGCCTGCTTGGTACCATCTACAAACTGATTGTGGGCGCGGTCATCTGGATCACCGCAACGTTGGCCGCCTTCTTCTGACCTCCATCCTCACTGTGGTGCCTGCTCTTCGATACTCTCCAGACGTGGCCCCCAGACCTCCGCGGCATAGCGAAAAGAGTCGGCCAGCAACGTCGTGAAGATCACCAGCGTCAGGATCATGATCACCGCGGTCACCCAATGCCGCGGACGGAAGTTACGCAGCGACGGTGCGAAGGCAATCAGTCCCAGCAGGGCCGAAATGACCACGATGGCATCGAAACTCGCCCGTTGCCAGTACGCCCCGCCCAGGTGCAGCCACATGCCGAACTCGTCGAAGGTCAGAGCCAGGCCGATCCCGTAGACGATGACTGTGGCCGTCAATTCGCGACCTTTCGGCATGCGGAAGAGCAGGTAGGCCCCCACGATGCTGAGCAGGAAGATGCCGTAGTTCAGGTGGTGAATATGCGTGCCATAAGCATGCACGTACAGGTCCGGCACTCGCCGCGACATGATCAGAAAAACCAGCACCCGTGCCGACATGAACGTCAGCAGGAAGCTCGCCAGCACAAGCCGGGCCTTCTGCGGTATCGTGCGGCCGTCAGGCGAAGGCGGAGAAGCGTCAGCGTCTGTCGCAGGTAGCTCGATGGACATAAGTCTGGTTCCCGAACC
>JBJKSL010000186.1:0-4661 GCA_046704145.1 Phycisphaerae bacterium | reverse complement strand
CGGCTTGAACCGCATCTCGAAGGCGAAGTGGCCTTTGGCCGATCGCTCGGCGTTGAACGGCGGGTTGATCTTCAGACCTTCGACCGGCACCCACTTGCCCTGCTCATTGCGATATTGTGCGTTCAGGCTCTTGAACCAGCCGCCGTTGGGATAGACGCGACCCATGGTGGCTTTTAGCCGGGCAACTTTCACTGGAGCGGACCATTCGTAGCCGTAGAAGTCCTCGGCGAGCTTGTTTTCGCCGTCGTAGCTGTCGTAGGTGGGTTTTTCCAGTTCGTCGCGGAGGACATTCAGTTCGTGGCTGTTCTCACCGGTTGGTTTGGTGACGGCGGCGAGCACTTTATCGGCTGAGGCCGCCAGGCTCTTCTCGCGTACGATCAGCGGCAAGCAGCTTGTGTGCGTGGCATGGCCGTCGTTCACGGTGACCTGCACTGAGTATTCACCCGTCTGCTTGGGCGTGCCTGTCATACTATTGCTATTGGTTAACCTGAGACCGGGCGGCAATACCCCGACGATTGCGGACACGTAGGCAGCCGTAGAGTGCCCGCCGATTATCTCCGGCCTGACGGTGACCGGTTCGCCGACAAACAGCCGCACAGGGTTGAGCCGTACTTCCATCGGTGCGACAAATCTCGCGGCTGGATTTATCACCAGCACTGCCGAATCACCGGTGCCCTCAAGCTTGCCGCCGTGGGCCAGGACCAGATCGACGCCGAGTTTGGCCGTCCGTTTTGCGATGTCGGTGATCTTGCCGTCCGGCAGGTCGTCACGCGTGCGGTTCTTGTAGAAGTCGTTGAGTGGAGCCTTCCAGCCGTCCAGCACGTAGGTGTACTTGCGGGGGATGGCCTTGCTGCCGTGCATGAGCGCCACCATGCCGGCCAGCGTAGCGCACTGGTTGTCGGCGTCGTAGCCGATCATGCAAGCGTAGTTCATGGTCTTTTCGAAATCGCCCTCGCCGTAAAGCAGAGCCATCACACCGAGCGTGCCGTTAAGCAGAGCGCTGACGCGGCTGGTCTGGATGTCATCAGGCAGGCCGACGCGGTCGTGGTACTTCTCCTTGATCTTCTTGCGCACGGCGACCCAGTCATCGCCGGCCTCAGCCTTCCATCTGCGGACGTCGTCGATGGCGGTGCGGAAAATGCTGTCCGCGGGCAGCTCTTCGTAACCGATCTGGCAGAGCTTGTTGACGTCCGTCTCGAAGAAAGCGGCCGACCACATCACGTTGTACCAGATGGTCGGATGCGTGCCGTAATCGTCGTTGGTGACCTTGGCGGCCCAGTCGGCCTTGGCGGCGGCGTAGCCGTACATACCGGGGGCGGTCACTGCCCAGATCTCGCACACCAGTTGGGGATCGATCTGGAACCACTCGGGGTTGATGCCGCGACGGCCGGTCATCGGAGGCAGGTAACCCATCGCCATCAGATCGCGAGCGGCGCGGTTGGCGACCCAGATGTGGTCATTGATGCAGCGTTTCCAGAACTCGGTGATGTTTTCGTAGCTGGGCTCGACGCCGTACTTCTCCATGCAGAACAAATCGACGTATTCGATATCCGTGTCGTCGTCGCTGAAGGAGCCGTTGTACTTCCTGATCTGTGCCAGCGATGATTCGTCCCAGCCGGTGATGGGCGTGGTCCGCGGCTGGTCGCAGTACTTGAATTCGTGAGCCAGGCCGTACATGTTCCCGATGCACTGGCCCAACCAGGAAGCGTAGACCTTGTCCTGATACTCAGAAAGCTTGATTTGGCGTGTTTCGGCACAACCGGCGGTCGCAAGCGTCAGGGCGAGAAGAAAAACGGCAATCCGCGAATGTCGCATCGTGAGTCCTCCGGCAGGTATATGGTCAAATACGGGTTGCAGGGTATCGCACGGCCGGGCTAGACTCAAGGGGCGCGGAGGTGATGCCCGCAGAGTGCGAGGCAACTTCCACCGGAAAGCACGGCGGGGCTGAACCCCGCCGCTCGCTGATGTCTGCAGGAGAATGTTGAGGATCATGCTGCCGCCTATGCCTGCTGCTGGTTTCACCATAGCCGTGCTGCCGGACACTCAGCAGTATGCAGCCAAGAACCCGGCCGGCTTTGAGGCGGTGACCCAGTGGGTTGCCGACAACCGCGAGGAGCAACGCATCGTGTTCTGCTCACACGTGGGCGATGTGGTGAGGCACTTCGATCGGACGGAGGAATGGGCCGTCGGCAATGCTGCCATGTCCCGGCTGGACGGCGTGGTGCCCTACGGCATCTCGGTCGGTAACAACGACATGGATGAGCCGGCCGGAGACGTGTCGCGCTTTTGCGAGGTCTTCCCGGCGAAGCGTTACACCGACCAACCTTGGTACGGCGGGCAGTACCGCAACAATGCCGACAGCGCTCAGCTCTTCGAGGTCGACGGCCGACTGTTCCTGATCCTGCATTTGGAATGCAATGCGCCCGATGACGTGCTGGACTGGGCGAACGGTCTAATGACTGAGTACGCTGATCGTCACATTATCGTCACCGCGCACATGTTCCTCGGCCCGGTCGAGAAGCCCAAGCACAAACAGGGCTTCTTCACCGATCCGCGCGGCGTCGCTCAATGGTCCAAGTGTCACGGACAAGCGGGCAACTCACCGCAGCAGATGTGGGACAAGTGCCTCAGCCGGCACCGCAGCCTGTTCCTGATTCTTTGCGGCGATCAAAGCCGCGTGCAGGCCATGCGGATGCAGTTGACCGGCCGGCAGGGCAATCGCGTGGATGTGTGTTTGTGCGATTATTACGGGGCCGCCGAAGGCTGGCTGCGACTGTACCGCTTCGTCCCGGCCGAACATCGGTTGGATGGCATCACATACGGGGCAGTATCCGGTACGCCCTGCGAAGGCACGCAACTGGTGCCCGATCGCGAGCAGCATCAATTCGCAATCGACCTGCCATTCTGATCCAGCGGCCTTTGCCACCAAGGCGTTGACCGAGATTAAGCCTGCTTCCGGTGTTGTACTGACATCGATCCCTCGCCGTCGCAATGCGTCGGCAAGTTGCGTGCTGCAACTTTCATCGATGTGGAATCGGATCCTGTCAGGCATGAGGCGCTATCAGCTTCCGCGCAAGTTTGGACGGATTCTGCTGACGTGTATCGTCGACAAGCGCGGCATCTTCTTCGATTGTCTGCCTGATTTCGTCAATGTGATCGTGATAATAGGCCAGGGCCGCATGAACTTCGGCCAGGGTCAATCCCGGATGCTCGGAAACGATCTCGTCGGGGCTGTAGCCTAGCCTCTCATGCCAGACCGCTACGTCCTGCACGCGAATGCGATGGCCGGCAATACGCGGACGGCCGCCGCAAACACCTGGAGTGAACTCGATGTGCTGAGGCGTCTCAGAAGCCATTTGCAATATTTTACGCCTGGAGGCGGACAACTGCAATCGAATACCAGCAAGAGCTCACTGAGCCATGGCCTTGAACGGCGCGACGCAGGGGTCGTTGCCGATCGGATTCAGGACGATGTTGTTGAACTTCAGCAGGGTGCCCTTGCGGCGTTCGAGATTGACGATGGCGATGTTGTAGTCGACCAGGGCTGAGAGCAGCGTCTGACGCGAGGTGGCCAGGAACTCGTAAGCGTCCAGTTCCACCTGCAAGCTGGGCAGGTTGCGCGTCTCCTGGCGGGCTCGCGTGGCGATCAACTGGTCGGCCGCTGCCTGGGCCGCTCGCAAGCTGGGGCCAATCTGATCGTACGAGGTGTGCAGATCGCGAACCGCGTTCTGCGTCTCGAGGATGACCTGCTCGATTTGCGAGCGATGCGTGGCGATGGCCTGAGCCTGCCGCAGACGGGCCTCGCGGATGTTGGCCTCGCCGGCCCGAGCTCCGATCGGCCACTCGAAGTCAAGCTGCAGCATGTACTCGTCGAAATCGTTGTTGCTCATCTGCTTGAAGGCCCGGTCCCAGTTCGCACCGAGTCCGTCGATCACGTAGCGGAAAGTCAGATCGAGCTTCGGCAAGGACTGATTCTTGGGCACGCCGATGGCCACCTGGGCCTCCTGGATCTGCATGCGGGCCTCGGCCAGTTCCGAACGGAAGTTCAGAGCGGCGGTCACTTCGCCCATCACGTCCAGTTCGATCGGCTCCAGCACCGGCGAGTCGGTGGTGACGATCTCCATATCCTCGGCCAGATTGAGGTCGGGATCGTTGATCAGTGCCTTAAGAGTGTCCTCGGCGGTCTTCGCCTGGTTGCGCAGGCGGATGAACTCCGCGACGCGCTGCTCGTAACGGCTCTCAGTCAGCTTGACCTGTACCAGGTAGATGTCGAAGCCGAGCTTGTATCGCTCGCGCAGAGAGTACAGCACGGTTTCCAGATTAGTCAGCAGGCGGGACGACACGGTGATGTTTCGCCGAGCCTGATACAGCCGCCAGTAGGCCTGCTCGACGTTGTACAACTCCTCGCGGATCTGTTGCTGCAGCCGTTCCTCGCTGATACCGCGATCGAGCTTGCGCAGCTCGATTTGCGAGCGGTTGTAGTCCAGGCCGAAGCCCTGCAGCAGAGGCTGGCGAAACTCGACAGCGAACTGGTTGAAGTATGCCGGGTTCAGAGTCTGGAATACGAGGTCCGTCTCCGAGCGGTTGATGTTGTAGCTGGTGCGGACCTGCATGCCGCTGGCCAACAGCTTGCGGACGCCGGTTTCCCACACGGTGGTCTT
>JBJKSL010000185.1:0-3519 GCA_046704145.1 Phycisphaerae bacterium | reverse complement strand
AGGTACTGCCACTTGGCGGCGGAGCGGCTGTGCGTGGGTGGGGCCACGTAGCCGCTGATGTCCAGACCGCGTTCGTTGCGGCTGACGTCGAGCAGTGCGTCGGCCAACTCGCGGCCGTAGAAGTCGGCGATGCGCGAACGCATGGCCTCGGCCGGTCGCAGGTGGTGGACGAGGCGGCCGTTGTGGGTCAGGCGGAACTCAACGCGTGGATGGGCTAGAGCGATGCGGGCGAGTTGCTCAGTTATGTGGCCCATCTCGGTTTGCGGGGTGCGGAGGAATTTCTGCCGGGCCGGCACGTTGAAGAACAGCTGGCGGATCTCGACGGTGGTGCCGGGCGAGCCGCTGCTGATGCGGGCGGGCTCGATCTGATCGGCGGTGACGCGGATCTCGTGGGCGGCGTCGGCCTCGCGCGGACGCGAGACGATGCGGAGTTGCGAGACGGCTCCGATGCTGGGCAGAGCCTCGCCGCGAAAGCCCATGGTGTGGATGTTGAAGAGGTCTTCTTCCTTGCGGAGCTTGCTGGTAGCGTGCGGGCGGATGGACATGGCGAGGTCGTCGGGGGCCATGCCGCAGCCGTCATCGACCACGCGAATGAGGCGTTGGCCGCCTTGCTCGATGGCGACCTCAACGCGGGTGGCTCCGGCGTCGAGGCTGTTCTCGACCAGTTCCTTGACGACGCTGGCCGGCCGTTCGATGACCTCGCCGGCGGCGATCTTGTTCACGAGCAGGTCGGGCAGGAGTTGGATCTCGGGCATAGGTTCCTTCGGTTCGGCGACGTCGCGTGTCCGCGCAAGCGGACCCTGTGGGCCTGCGGCTAAACTAGACGATTCGTATGGGCCGGCGGCTAAACTGGAATAGACGCCGCGTGTGAGTATATTGTTTGGTTTCAGCCGGGGTCAACGAAAATGGCTCGCCGGGCAAAAGGGCGAGTTGTGAGTTTTGCCGGGGCCCCGGTCCCGTCGAGTGTGTGGGGACTCCCGACCAGAAATGGCGGAAGCGGATGAAACCCGCTGGAAGCAGCGGGGCGGTAGACGTACAGACGAAAGACGTACAGACGAAAACGCAGAGGCTGGACCCTGCGGCTCGTGTAAGGATGACGAAGTTGGAAAACGCAAGTATTCGTAATGTAGCCATTATTGCTCACGTCGACCACGGTAAGACCACGCTGGTCGACCAGATGCTGCGCCAGTGCGGCGAGTTTCGGGATGCTCAGCTCAAGGGCGAGCGGATTCTGGACTCCAACGACCTGGAACGCGAACGGGGCATCACCATTCTGGCCAAGAACATCGCCATTCATCATCAGGGCGTAAAGATCAACCTTATCGACACGCCCGGACACGCGGATTTCGGCGGCGAGGTGGAGCGTGTGTTGAAGATGGCCGACGGCTGCCTATTGCTGGTGGACGCCTTCGAAGGGCCCATGCCGCAGACCCGATTCGTCTTGCGCAAGGCGTTCGAGTACGGGCTGCGGCCGGTGGTGGTGATCAACAAGATCGACCGACACGACGCTCGGCCGGCGGACGTACTGGACGAGATCATCGACCTGTTCATCGAACTCGGGGCGGATGAGCACATGCTCGAGTTCCCCACCGTCTACGCCTCGGCCACGCAAGGCTATGCCTCGCTCGAGCCGAACGAGAACCCCGGCAACATCCGCGTGTTGTTCGACGCCATTTTGGAGCACGTGCCGCCGCCCAAGTGCGACGCCTCGGGACCGCTGCAGATGCTGATCACCACGCTGGACTATAACGACTATGTCGGTCGCATCGGTATCGGCCGCGTGTTTGGTGGCGTGCTGAAGGCGGCTCAGAACGTGACCGTCATTCGGCGGGACGGCAAGCTGTCGAACGAGAAGATCGGCGAACTCTACCTGTTCGATCGGCTGGGCCGGGTGAAAGCAGAGGAGGCTGTCGCAGGCGACATCTGTGCGGTCGTTGGCCTGGAGTCGGTGGACATCGGCAACACCATCGCGTGCCCGGAAGATCCGCGGCCGTTGCCCATCATCAACATCGACGAGCCGACGCTGCACATGACCTTCCGCGTGAACGATTCGCCTTTCGTGGGTCGGTCGGGCAAGTTCGTGACCTCGCGGCACATCCGCGATCGGCTGGAGAAAGAGCTGCAGCACAACGTGGCCTTGCGCGTGGAGCCGGGCAATACGCCGGAGGAGTTTCACGTCTCCGGCCGCGGGCTGCTGCACCTTTCCGTGCTGATCGAGAACATGCGGCGGGAAGGATATGAGTTGGCGGTGGGCAAGCCCAAGGTCATCTTCCGCGAGTTGAACGGCAAGAAGACCGAACCGATCGAGCTCTGTGCGATCGACGTGCCTGGCGAGTACATGGGGCCGGTGATGGAGCTCATGGGCCAGCGACGCGGCATCTGCAATAAGGTGGAGACGCGTGGCGAGTACACGCACATGGAGTTCACCGTGCCGGCACGCGGGCTGATCGGGGCCCGCAACCGTCTGCTGACGGCGACCAACGGGACAGCCATCATCCACCACAATTTCTACGAGTATGAACACCTGCGCGGACACATTCCCGGGCGTGCTGCGGGCGTATTGATCGCCAGCGAGTCCGGCCAGGTTACCGCGTATGCGTTGGATGCCTTGGCCAGCCGCGGAGCGATGTTCGTCAAACCTACGGATCAGGTCTATGAGGGCATGATCGTCGGCGAGCACTGCAAGGACAACGACATCGAGATCAACGTCTGCCGGGCCAAGAAGATGACGAACATCCGCGCGGCCTCGGCGGACAAGACGGTGGTACTCAAGCCGCCACGGGACATGACGCTGGAAATGTGTCTGGAGTTCATCGAGGATGATGAGCTGCTGGAAGTTACGCCTGACTGTCTGCGGCTGCGCAAACGTATGCTCAGGGAAGCCGATCGCAAGGCCCAGAAGCGCAAGGAGCAGGGGCAGAGTTGAAGAGAATGTTGAATGCAGAATGCAGAATGCTGAATTAGGAAGAAATAGGGGGCACGCGGCTGCGGTGTTCAGTTTCTCTACCGACGCAGAGTTGTCTGCCGTCGCACAAGTCTTGACTTAAAAACCAATCTGGTGACACTCACTGTCGTTCTGACTGGGGACGCTTCTCAATGTGGGGGCCCGTCTAAGTCGGCGGCGGGCGCAGTCACCTCATGCGAGTCCCCGTCTTTCTTGCGGGAACAATTCAACATGCTCAAAGTGCCAACCCTAATCCTCTGCCTCACAATTTGCGCGTACTGGGGCTGCGTCGGCCGCATGGTCCTGCGCGTTCGCCGGCAGGCTCGGGGGGTGAGTCGCGTTTTGATTCCAGCCAAACCGCTGGAGCGGCTCATGTGGGTGGTCTGGGTGCCGCTGATATTCAGCTGGATGGCTCTACCACTGCTCAGCGTGGCCTCTGTCGGGCGAAGTACTGTCTGGCTGCGATTTCCGTCGACCTTGGCCCCGCTGCTGGTTGTGCATCTGCTGCGCCTGCCAGTGGCCTTAGTCGGCGTCCTTTGCTTACTGCTGTCGATGTGGTGTTGGGGGACGATGGG
>JBJKSL010000184.1:0-8697 GCA_046704145.1 Phycisphaerae bacterium | reverse complement strand
TTGGTGTCTGCATAACGCTGCAGCATGTGCATGCAGAACTCCGCATACTGCTCGAGGCAGTGTGGCGGGCTGGTGTGGTGTGGAGCGAGACCGCAATGCTCGGGAGTGAAACACAATGTGACTGTGACGGCGAACTCTGCGAGAGCCTCCATCTGCCGGTCGAACCAGTCCATCGCATTGGGGCGAAACGAATCGGCCCAGCTCAGGCCGGTACGCACGTAGTGCACGCCGAGATCCCGCAGCCAACGAACCGCTTCGTCGAGCCGGTGATCCTCGAAATGAAACCACTGGCAGATGCCCAGGTCCGGCGTGTAACGGGCAAACTCTTCGGCCGCGGGTTTGGGCGAACCATCCTCTCGCAGCAGCCCCATGTAAAAGTGACGATAGTATGCGGAGCCTTCCGCCTCGCGGTGCCGAGTAGTCGCCGGCCAGGCCTTGGGCAGATCGTAGAGACTGTACCAGTGAATGCGCTGCGCGCGACCTTTCAGGAGTTCGGCTGTACGACGCAAGCCCCAGGCTTGCACTTCTTCCGCTCCGAAGCTGGACACGCCGACCTCGGACACCCAGACGGGCAGATCGGTAACCGCCTGGATCTGGTCAAGCTTGTCGGGCCACTCGTGGATGTTCCAGTGGTTCCAATCCAGCGGAAAGCCATGGACGGCGATGGCGTTCAGCCTCTCGAGCACGCCGAAGCTTTGCATGCGTTGGACAAACAGCGGGTCGATAGGGGAAAGGCCGCCCAGTACGCGCGGCAGGTGCGGGTACTCAGCAGCAACAGATTGAGCCGCCAGCTTAACCATGTCGGCAAAAATGAGCCATTCGCGGTCGAGCTCAAAATCCCAGTGCGATTTGTTGTTGGGCTCGTTCCAGAACATGACGGCTTCGATCATGCGCAGTCCTCCGCGCAGGCCTGTTGCAGAGGGCCAGCACCTGCGGTCTGCGTTAGCAGCCTGCTCGCGTTGCGGTAGCCTTCCATCGTGCCTACGTCGATGTAGTCGGTGCCCGCGCGAACGGCTGTCGCTTCTCCGCCTCGTTCCAGGTAAGCGTTTACCAGAGTGCCGAGGTACTCGTCGCTGCGCTCGCGTTCGCACCAGAGTTGGTACAGCTCTTCAAACACGCCTGCCGACAGCTTGAACGCCCCCCAGATCCATGAGGACTCCGGGTTGGGCTGCTTGACCCGAATCTCTTGAACGCGTCCGGAGCCATTGCTGAGGACGGCGTCAAATCGCTCTGGCTGAGCCACCGGGAACAGCAGAAAAGAGAGACCGGTGTCGGGCAGAGCACGAAAGCCGTTCTCGGGGAACCAGATGGTGTCGGGCAGCCCGACCAGGATTGACTCATGCGGTGTAATCAGGGAGCGTGCACGAAATACCGCGTCACACAGTCCGGCTGGCGATGGTTGAACAACGTAGCAGAGCTCCGCCGAATCGAAGCAGCTGTAGTAGCCCACGATGTCCGCCTTGCCGGGCGAAATCACGAAGCAGAGTTTGCGCGCACCGCCGATGAGCATTCGTTGGACCAGATACTCGCTGACCGCGCGGGGCCGATCGGCTTGACCGTTCGTGCCGCCTGGCAGAGGCAGCAGTTCCTTCGAAAAGCCCAGTGGCTGAATCCTGCTCCCCACGCCGGCCGCTGGAATAATGCCCCACATGCTCGAAACTCCCATTGCTGGGGGTGAAATGCTCAGCGAGGCTGCTCGCCACGAATGAACGACTCGATCCGCTCGTGAGCTTCGGCGTCGCTCAGTTGTTCGGGCGGTGACTTCATCAGGTAGCTGCACGCGCTCAGCAGCGGGCCGCCGATGCCCCGGTCCATGGCCAGACGCGCGCAGCGGATTGCGTCGATCACCACGCCCGCCGAATTGGGTGAATCCCAGACCTCCAGCTTCAGCTCGCAGATCAAAGGCACGTTGCCGAAGGTCGTGCCCTCCATACGCACGTGGCAGAACTTGCGGTCGGCCAGCCAGGGGACGTAATCGCTGGGGCCGACGTGGGCGTCCGCATCGGAAAGCGTATAGTCCAGTTGGCTGGTGACGGCTCGCGTTTTCGAAAGCTTCTTGGATTCCAGCCGCTCGCGCTCAAGCATATTGAGGAAGTCGGTGTTGCCGCCGAAGTTGAGTTGATAGGTGCGATCCAGCCTCACGCCGCGCTCGCGAAAGAGATGGGTCAGCACACGATGCGTGATGGTCGCACCCAGTTGCGACTTAACGTCGTCGCCGACAATGGGCAGGCGATGCTCGGCGAAACGGCTTGCCCAACTGGTCTTGGAGGCTATGAATACGGGAATACAGTTCACGAGTGCGCAACCCGCTTCGAGGGCCTGCTCGGCGTAGAACTCCGCCGCCAGCTGTGAACCCACCGGCAGATATGAAACGAGTATTTGCGTTCCAGTGTCGCGCAGAACCCTCGCCACGTTCACCGCTGGGCCGGGAGCCTCTTCGATGACGTCGCGCAGGTAGGTGCCCAGCCCGTCCAGCGTGACGCCCCGACGAACGGTGATGCCCGTCGCAGGCACATCGGCGAATCGAATGGTGTTATTGGGTTCCGCGAAGACCGCAGCGGCCAAGTCGGTGCCCACCTTCGTGGCGTTGATGTCGAAGGCGGCCGAAAACTCGATGTCGCGCACGTGGTAGCCGGCCAGCTTGACGTGCATCAGGCCGGGAACGAACTGGTCATCCCGCGCATGCCGGTAGAACTCGACCCCTTGCACGAGCGAGGATGCACAGTTTCCGACCCCCACGATGGCTACGCGAATCTTTGTTTGGCTCATGGAACCATAGACTCCGTCCCCGTCGGCGGTTCTCCGTACCCGCGTCGGGGCAATCTCTTGATGCCAAACACCTCGCAACGGCGAGGTCTCGGCGATCGGATTCTAGGAATGAGAGAATCGCGGGTTGACCAACATGTCGCAAGTGCGCCGCGTCTCATACATTGGCCCACGCGTGAGTACATTGGTGCCCTGTCATGGCACTCCCGTTTCCATGCACCACCAGGTCCTTTCTGCCGGCGCACCCGAAGTGCATACGCGGATTTTCACGTAGACATGTGCCTCGGTTGCTTCGCTGGCCTCGGGCCCTGCCCGCTGCTCGGGTGTTATCGGGTGATGAACTTGCAGAAGCGGCTCACCTTGCCGTCGTGGGTGCGATCCTGGTGAAGGAAGGCCAGGCTGGACTCCTCGAACTTGTCGAAGAACTCGTCCCAACTGATCTCCTCCAGGGATTCCTCCCCGCTGTAGCCGGGGAAATCGATCCGCAGGATACCGGCCGGCTCATTCTGGGCGGTGGTCTTCACCGTGGCGGGATGGCCGCCGCGATCCTCCACCCACTTGCGGATTTCCTCGTGACTGGTCGTCTTTGTTGCCTTGAGAGGCATGTCCATTACTCCTGGTGCATTCTTCGCACCCGCATGGAAAAGGAATTCGTCTACACCCTGCCGCGTTGCGGCGTCCATTTTAGGCGAGCCGTCGCGACGTAGCGCACGCAAGAACATGCGACCCGTTTTGCGATTGGCACCCTGATGCGCACCGCAAGTGCGGATATACCGCTGCGACCGTATGCTTTTTGTGCGAGATTTGTTCGATGGTGTCCCGGCCGATTCTCAGGCTCCGCCGTATTAGCTCCGTAGGTGTCTTGCTTGGAGAACGTTGCCCTGTCCGCTGTAGAACCCATCGTTCATGCCGCCCCTCCCGCCTCCCGATCGAGCCTGTGGAGCAGAGGTCTCGAACGCGCGATGACTGCGGCCGCCTTCTATATGCGGTCCCTGGCGTACTACCGCGCCGACACCCGGCAGGTGATAGCCTTGCTGGCGGTCATCGGCATGTCCACGCTCGTGGGGCTGTTGATGGCCTGGCCTATGGCTGTTCTGGTGGATTGCGTCCTGAGTCCGGACAGCGGGAAGAGCGGCTTCATTTACCGGGCATTTCTCTGGCCGCTACCGCAAAGTCGCCCAGGCCAGATTGTCGGGCTGGCGCTCATCGGCTTTGGGCTCAAGCTGGCCCAGGATCTTCTGAACATGCTTCGGACGATCCTGACCAACCACATCAACTACAACGGGCTCGTGCGCATCCGACGCGATCTGTTCCGCAAGCTGCAGTCGTTGAGCCTGCGATACCACCACGCACAGCCTCAAGGGGACATAGTGTATCGTCTGTGCTACGACTGCTACGGGTGCCAGACAATTCTGTCCGTGCTGATCTCGACCTGTGTGGCGGTGTTCACGCTGCTGGTCATTCTGTTTATGCTCTGGGGACGCAATCCTCTCCTGACCGTGATTGCACTGTCGATCGCACCACCGCTGATGTGCGCGAACGTCTGGTTCGGCAGCAGAATGAAGCAACGTACCCTCGACGCCAAGGCGATGGAAAGCGAGTTCACCAGCACCATCCAGCGTTCAATGTCGACGATTGGATTGATGCAGGCGTTCTGCCGCGAGCATGATGAGTTCGCGCAGTTCAACAACAGCGTGATCCGCACCATCCAGGCCTGGTGGCGATCGCTCCGGCTGGAAGTCTCGTACTGGCTCACCGTGGGGACCATATTCGGGCTGGGCGGCGCGGCAGTCTTCGGCTATGGCGGTTATCTCGTATACTGCGACCATTTTATCTCGCCCAAGCCCGGCGGAATGAGCGTCGGCGATCTGATGATCTTCGTTTCCTACCTGGGGCTGTTGTGGGATCCGCTTTGCAAGCTGACCGGCATCGGTCCGAACATCCAGAGTGGCGTGGCCGGCGCCCAGCGAGTGTTCGAGGTGCTGGACCGCGAGGTCGGCATCTGCGATGCGCCCATGGCCAGGTCTCTGCCCGTGCAGCCGCGCGTGCTTAAGCTCGACCGAGTCTGGTTCAGCTATTCGCCCGGAAATCCGGTGCTCAAAGACGTCAGCGTGACCATCCAACCCGGACATTCCGTGGCATTCGTGGGCAGTAGCGGAGTGGGCAAGAGCACGCTGTTGAATCTGTTGCCGCGCTTCTACGATCCAACCTCCGGAAGTATCACTCTCGACGGTCACGATATGCGATTCGTGCGATTGTCCGATCTGCGCCAACACATCGCACTGGTTCTGCAGGACAGCATTCTGTTGCCCACGACCATTGCCGAGAACATCGCTTATGGCCGGCCCTCGGCTACGAGCCAGGAGATCCGGGACGCCGCCCGGTTGGCCGGTGCTGATGAGTTCATCGAGCAATTGCACGACGGCTACCAGACGCGGCTGTCAGAAAACGGTCACGGCTTGTCAGGCGGCCAGCGGCAACGCATCGCCATTGCGCGTGCACTGCTGACCGGCTCACCGATCATCGTCCTGGATGAGCCTACCAGTGCGCTGGACACGCGTCACGAACTACGCATCACGGAAACACTGAAGCGGCTTAAGCGTCAACGGACCATCATCCTCGTGTCGCACCGGATCAGCACCGTCGTGCATTGCGATCGCATCTTCATGATGAAGGACGGTCAAATCGTCGAATCCGGCACACATCAGGAACTCCTTGCCTTGCAGGGCTCCTACAAGAAGCTGGCATTGCGGCAGTTGCGGGCAGATCAGTAACCTGATCCGCCATTTCCGACCTTTGCCGTTCTGGCCCTCGCGTATGGCGACACCTCGCCATCCTGCAGTCCCCCACGGCATCCTCGATCGCACGAGCAGTGGTGCCAGTGTGCTTTTCACTCAGGTCTTCCCCACAATTTCGCACGACGGACATCACCTCCCCGTACGCATCGAGTCGCATCGCAGGAATGCATAGGGGAATCGCGCCGGTGGCGTCACCCCGATTGACGATCCAGCAGCTGCTTCCTATTTACTCGTTAAGGACTTGCTGAGAAATCAGCAGATCGCAATGGCTTCTCACAGTGCGGAGAACAGAGGTCATGCCCATGGGCAAGCACGTACTCATCACCGGCGGCGCGGGGTTCATCGGCTCGCATCTTGCGGACGCATTATTGCGGAGCGGCCATCGCGTTCGCGTGCTGGATTCCCTGTCAGCCCAGGTCCACGGCCCCGGCCAAGAACGTCCTCGCTACCTGTCGCCTGATGTCGAACTCGTGGTCGGCGACGTGCGCGACGAAGAAATGATCCGACAGTCGCTGAAGGAGATAGAAGTGGTCTACCATCTGGCGGCTGCCGTCGGCGTAGGCCAGAGCATGTATGAGATCGAACGCTACGTCAGCACAAACGATTGTGGCACGGCGGTGCTGCTCCAGGTGCTTCTCGATCGGCCGGTAGAGCGTCTCATCGTCGCGTCCAGCATGAGTATTTACGGTGAGGGGCTTTATGCGAACAGCCGCGGACAGATCTGTCACACCACACCGCGCGACCTGCCGCAGTTGAAGGCCGGACGCTGGGAGATCGAACAGGAAGGGGAGGTCCTGCGTCCTGTGCCGACTCCGGAAAGCAAAGCACCAGATCTGGCCTCGGTGTACGCACTGTCGAAGTGGGACCAGGAGCGCCTCTGCCTCATGGTCGGCCGCAGCTACAGCATTCCAACAGTGGCCTTGCGATTCTTCAACGTGTATGGACCGCGACAGGCACTCTCAAATCCGTACACCGGCGTGCTGGCGATCTTTGCGGCGCGTCTGCTGAACAACAAGCCGCCGCTCATCTTCGAGGACGGTTTGCAGAAACGCGACTTCGTAAGCGTGCATGACGTGGCTGCGGCATGCCTGCTGGCCCTGGACTGCCCGCAGGCCGATGGCCAGGTCTTCAACGTCGGAAGCGGGGAAAGCTACACCATCGGGGAGATTGCCGAAGCTGTCGCCCGCGCGGTCGGCAAACAGCATCAGCGGCCGGTAGTCACGGGCAAATACCGGGTGGGAGATATTCGACATTGTTTCGCTGACATCAGTGTCGCTCGGAGCGTGCTGGGATATCGGCCTCGCTACACACTCGAATCAGGCCTGGAAGAGTTAGGCGCCTGGTTGCAGGGGCAAACAGCCTACGATCGGGTCGAAACAGCGAGTGCCGAGTTGGCGGCTCGAGGGTTGACCATATGAGTGCAGTTCACAACGGTAGCAATGGTAATGGCCGGCATGTAGAACCCGCCGCACATACGACGTCCCGGAATGCGAGCAAACGGGTCGGTGAGCCTCGGCGCGTGCTGATCACTGGTGGTGCGGGCTTCATCGGATCGAATCTGGCGGATCGACTCTTGCGCGAAGGGCACACAGTCCAGGTGTTCGATAACCTTTCGCGGAGCGGTGCCGAGCGCAATCTTCGCCGTCTGCAGGAAATACACGGTGATGACAGACTGACGATCACGATTGACGACACCCGCGATCGCGCCGCAGTACGCCGGGCCGTCTGGCAGGCGGAGCAGGTGTTCCACTTCGCCGCTCAGGTGGCGGTGACGACAAGTCTCACCGACCCCATGGAGGATTTCGAAGTCAACGCTCGCGGGACCATGAATCTGCTGGACGCACTGCGCAGATTGGACAACCCGCCTTCTGTCGTATTCACCTCGACCAACAAAGTGTACGGCGCGCTTGAGGATGTAAAACTCCGCGAGGATCGCACGCGTTACGAGCCGATCGACAAGCATCTGCGGACCCACGGCCTTTCGGAAGCCCGACCGGTCGAGTTCCACAGCCCCTACGGTTGCTCCAAGGGTGCCGCCGATCAGTACGTGCTGGACTTTGCCCGCCGCTGTTGCGTGCCCGGCGTCGTCTTTCGTATGAGCTGCATCTACGGACCCGGCCAGTTCGGCACCGAAGACCAGGGCTGGGTGGCGCACTTTATGATACAGGCGATGAAGGGTCGGCCGATCAGGATTTACGGCGACGGCAAACAGGTCCGCGACATCTTGTTCATTGAGGATTTGCTCGATGCGTTCGTACTCGCCCAGAATCATATTGAGACACTCTCAGGGCGGGCGTTCAATATCGGCGGCGGTCCGGAACGTACCATCAGCCTGATCGAATTGCTCGACCACATCGAGGCCGCCACCGGCGAAAGGCCCGCGACCGATCACGACTCCTGGCGGACAGCCGACCAACAGTGGTACGTGTCCGACACAACAGCATTCCACGAAGCCACCGGGTGGTGTCCGCGAGTGGACGTCGGCGACGGGCTTGATCGGCTACACCAATGGATCGACAGCGGTCGCGGCGTTCGTTCCATGCGCGGGCGGGTCGCGGTCGCCCGCACAGGGGGGCAACGATGAGTATCTCAGCCGCGACTGTTCCCGTGGCGGAGCCTCCAGTACGGACAATGACTGCCGCGGTTCTAGCCGCGCCGCGGGAGTTCGCTTTCCTCGAACAGAAGGTCGAGATACCACACGCCGACGAGCTTCTGGTCCGGGTCGAAGGCTGTGGATTATGTGCATCCAACCTGCCCCCGTGGGAAGGGCGACCTTGGTTTCACTATCCCATGCCACCCGGCGAGTTGGGCCATGAAAGCTGGGGTGTGGTCGAGGCGGCCGGCGAGAACGTGAGGGCGTTTCAGCCGGGCGATCGTGTAGCGACACTCTCCACCCGGGCTTATTCAGATTACACCACCTGTCCGGCTCAACAGGCTGTAATCCTGCCCGACGCACTAAGCGATCAGCCTTTCCCCGGGGAAGCGCTGGGCTGCGCGTTTAATGTGTTCACACGCTGCGATATTCATGCCGGCCAAACCATCGCAATCGTGGGCATTGGCTTTCTGGGGGCCGTGCTGACGCGGTTGGCCAGCGCTGCCGGTGCTCGCGTGATCGGGATCTCGCGTCGGCCGT
>JBJKSL010000183.1:0-3005 GCA_046704145.1 Phycisphaerae bacterium | reverse complement strand
CCCATTCCAGCATCCTCCGCCAGGTCTCCAAGGGCTTGGCCATCCGCATGGCCGCCCTGGTTCTGCTCAATCAGGTGGGCTGACCGGCGTAGAACGCCTGCCTGCTGCCCCCCAGTGACATTGTCTCGCCCCCCAAAAATCAGGGTTTCCCTGATGTGAAAAATGCTTGTCTACCTGCATATTAATTGCTCCCCATCTGTACCTTAGTATCTGACGTAATACTGCCACTTTGACGGGAGAGCAGCCGATGACCAACGACACATGCCAGCCGCCCCTGTTCGTCGAGCGTTTCATCAGCCGAAAGCAGGCCGAGCACTACCGTGACCGCTACCGAACCGGCCGGCATGCGGGCATCCATCGACTGGAGCAGGCCGCCCTGCGTAAGCTCTTAGGCAGCCTGGACCCGATCGAGACCGCCATGGATCTGCCCTGCGGCACCGGTCGGCTGTCGGGCGTGCTTGCCGATGTGGCCGACCGCGTGGTGCTGGCCGACGCTTCCGGGATGATGATCGAGTTGGCTCGCGAGGAAATGGCCGGCCGAAACGTTGATTGCTGCTTGACCACTGCCGAAGCCATCACCATGCCGTCTGCCAGCGCGGACCTGATCTTTTGCCATCGACTGTTCAACCATATACCCGATCTGGAAACGCGGGCTCGCATCTTTCGCGAGTTCGCCCGGGTCAGTCGGCAGTATGTCGTCCTTTCCAGTTATCCTTCCGGGCTGCGAACGAAGTTCCGCCGCCTGATGCGCCGGATATTCCAGCCGAGCCGGAAGCCGTCGGTGTCCGGTTCCGCCTCTGAGGTGATCATGATGGCAGCCGGCGCGGGCCTCAAGCTTATCTCGCGATGCACCATCCGACGCTTCCCCGTGCGTGCGGAATTCCTGCTGTTCACCCGCCATCAGGAAGATTCTCGTCATCAGGAACACTCCGGTAGCGCTGCGGGCAATTGCACGACCTGATAACAGTGGCCTTCCACACAGTTCGATCAGTCCTGCACCGATTCCGCTCACCCTCCGAACGGCTATCCTTTAGACACCACCCTGCCGACAGTTGGGGTGCGTGCTGATACATCTTCGCCCATCTACTCTTGCCAAAGAACGGAGCGTGACGATGCAATCGCAGTCTTCTGTCTCGAGTCTGGCCTGCGAGTGTTTGTTCTCGGTCTATCCGGAGGAGATGCGTTCGCCGGTGCTGAGCCCCGAAGAGCAACTGGAGGTCAGCGCGCTTCGCGACCTGCTCAAGGGGATCGGCGGGCTGTCCGTCGTGCTGAATCTGCCCACCTCGCATGCCGGCCTCGCCGATGTGCTGGGTGGCGTCGGGTACCATTTGATCATCGCCGAGTCCTCGCCGGCCATGACGCGGATTCTCTTCGAGCAGTTGCAAGACCTGGGACTGGCCGAGTCGACAGAACAGGCCGAGGAAGTCGATCTGCCTTCCGGCAGTGCCGACCTGGTGTTCTGCCATCAACTGCTGGACGCCGCCAAGAACAGCACCAGCCGCGAGGCCATCATGCGGGAACTGGCACGAATCAGCGGACGTTACGTGGTGGTGTCCTGCTCGGAATGCTCTGCACAACAGCGTTGGCAATCGTTCGCGCGCCAGTTGCTGGGAGGCCGGCCTCCGGAGCCGGCTTCCCCGGCCGAGATCATCGCCCTGGCTGAGCGGTTCGGGCTGGAGTTGCGCGGGCGCACCGCCATCGGAACGCGTCCTGAGACCGGAGAATTCTTGCTATTTGAACAGGCAGCCTTCCGCGACATTGCCTGACCGCAGATACGCCCGCGCATCGCATGCGGGCCGAAGCCAAGCCGTGTGCAGGACCTCCCACCCTGCACGCGGCTTCTTTGCCCCCCGTCTGGAGCGGCGGTACCGTAGTTGTTGCCACGCCCTCTTCAGCAGATTGCGTCGCGCTCACCGCGCACAAAAGTACGCGAATGCGTATAATCCGCCTCAGGATGGGCAAAAAGAAGAAGAGTTCATGGACGGACACCTCCTCAGGTCGACTGCCTGAGCCTGCCCTGCTGTCCGAGCAGTACTTCTACGTCACCCAACGACCTTGGCCGAGCCTGCTGTTCATCCTGCCCATGCTGTTGGCTTTCGAGATCGGCAGCTACGTGCACCACGACCCTGCCGGCGGATCATCGCAACTGGTGGCCACCTACCTCATCGACGTGATGATCAACTCGTTCGGCCGCTCGGCGTTCTATCTGCCCGGGCTGCTGGCCATCGTCATCCTGCTGACCACGCACATTGCCGGCCGACATCCGTGGAAGTTCGACGTCTACGTGCTGGCCGGCATGCTGGGCGAGAGCCTCATCTGGACGGTGCCGCTGTTTGTGTTCGATCGTGTGGTCGTGGTGCATACCGCCTTGCGCGCCGGGGTCACCACGCGGCAGAACGAGTGGATCAACGAGGTCCTCCGCAGCCTGGGTGCCGGCTTCTATGACGAACTGGTCTTTCGGCTGATCTGCATCACGGCGATTTAGATACTGCTGGTAAACCTGCTCAAGCTACCGCGGACGGCCTCGATGGTGTGCATCGTGCTCGTCTCTGCGGGACTGTTCGCCGCTCAGCACCATCGGCCGTTGGGGATTGAGGAATTCGATGCGTTGAGATTCACCTTCCGCACCATGGCTGGCGTCTACCTGGCCGGCCTGTTCCTGTACCGCGGCTTCGGAATCGCCTGCGGCTGCCACGCTTTCTACAACCTCATTGTCGTGACCGTCAGAGCAATCTGACGCGTCCACGTTTTTTGCCGGTACCGGCATCCTGCCCGTCCAGATGACCGGCTGGAAGCCGGTCCCACATTTGCAGAGTCCTAGTGTGGGACCGGCATCTTGCCGGTCCGAAAGACCGCCACGGTTTGTCAGTAGCGAGGGTTGGCGATTACGCCTTCATCGCTGAGCAGCACGTTTAGCTTGGGATCTCGCAGCACGCTTGCTACAGAGACGGTTGTGCCGTCCAGCGTCATGTCGCGTTTGATCAAGCGGATGCACTGGCTGTAGT
>JBJKSL010000182.1:0-2838 GCA_046704145.1 Phycisphaerae bacterium | reverse complement strand
CGCCTTGCATTTCCTTTACTCTTTAGCCTTGGCTCGTGTCACTTCATTCAACCGCGTCCCGCCGGCGGTCACGCGGCGCTTGGCAACGACCTTGCCTGCCTCGTTATGCTCGACCTCAAAGTGCACGCGTTGGCCGCGGCCGGTCTTGGCATCCACTGGCAGCACATTGGAGATGTGGATCGGGGCTTCCATCTGCAGGCGGCCGCCCTGGGGGTTCCGCCGGCTGGGTCGCACGTGCCGAAACACCATATTGATGCCCTGCACCAAGACCTTACCGTTCTTCAAATCCACCTTGAGGACCTTGCCTCGCTGGCCCTTATGATCGCCGGCGATGACCTGGACCTCGTCGTCTTTGCGAATGTGACAAGCCATGTTCGTACGTCCGATCTCTTATCTGTCTTGTCGCCGCGTCTTCGCGTCATCGCGTCACGGCGCCGCCATCATCACTGCTGTCGCGTCCCGTCCTCAGATGACCTCGGCCGCAAGGGAGATGATCTTCATGTAGCCCTTCTCGCGAAGCTCGCGAGCCACGGCCCCGAAGATACGCGTCCCGCGGGGCTCACCTTTGTCGTCGATGAGCACCACTGCGTTCTTGTCGAACCGCACGTAGCTGCCGTCGGACCGACGCGTCGGCTTCTTGGCCCGCACCACCACGGCCCGCACCACGCGAGCCTTGCGGTTGCCGGTCTTCATGAAGTCGGTGTTGGGCAGGGCCTTCTTAACGGCACAGATGACCACGTCGCCCACGCCGGCCACCCGCAACCGCGGCTTGCCCAGCCGGCCCGTGCTTCCGCCCAGGACGCGAATCACCATGGCCTGCTTGGCCCCGGTGTTGTCCGCAACATCAACCATCGTCTGCAACTGAATCATGACCGTTTCTCGTTTGTGGCACCGGCATCCCGCCGGTCATGCGGACCGGATGCATACCGGCCTCACATACAGACTCGCATCCCGAGTCCTGATCAGTCCTGCGGCGCCCGCTCGAGCACCTTGACCAGCCGCCAGGTCTTCATCTTCGAAACCGGGCGGCACTCCATGACCTGCACGCGGTCGCCCAGATGGGCTTCCTGCTTCTCATCGTGCACATGCAGAATACTGCGGTCGCGCATGTACTTGCCGTACTTCGTGTGCCGAACGAGGAACTCGACGGACACGCGAAGCGTCTTGGGCGTCTTGTGGGCCGCGGTGACGGTTCCCACCATCTGCCGACGCAGCCTCCGCTTGTCGTCCTGCTTGCTTGTTGTTGCGGTGCTCTCTGCCATATTCGATATCCAATCGTCTGCGACTCGGAGTTGGCAGTTGGTCCTTGGAGTTCATTCCAAGCCACAAACTGCGAGCTTCAAATCACGAACTCACTTCTTCTTGGTGGCCAACGCCTCCATGTGGTGCTCGACCTGCTCGATCTTTTTGCTCTCGCCCCGCTCGCTCAGCACGGTCAGGAAGCGGGCAATGTCCCGCTTGGCCTTGGTCAGCAGCGAGGGGTCCTGCAGCTTTTCCGTGACGGCCTGGCTGCGAAGATCGAACGCACGGCGGCGCAGGCCCTCCAGCTCCAGGTACAGCTCTTCAGTCTTCATGTCTCGGATTTCGGAAACCTTCATCGCCAACGCCTCGTCAGCAAAAGCTACCAGCTGCCAGCTCTCGGCTGTCAGCCAGAGAGAATAGTCATCACACTGCGTGTCGCCGCAGAACAAACCGGCAGCGGAACGGCATCTTGTGGGCTACGCGGCTGAACGCACGACGGGCGATATCTTCCGACACCCCGCCGATCTCGTACAGCATCGTGCCTTCCTTGATGACCGCGGCATAATACTCCGGCTCGCCCTTGCCCTTACCCATACGCGTTTCCAGCGGCTTGCGTGAGATCGGCTTGTGCGGGAACACGCGGATATAGACCCGACCCTGCCGCTGCAGGAAGTGTGTTGCCGCCATACGCCCGGCCTCGATCTGTCGAGCCGTCAGCATCCCATAGTTCAAGGACTGCAGGCCGAACTCGCCGTGGGCAACCGTATTGCCACGGGAAGCCTTCTCGCGGACGGTGCCGCGTTGAGCCTTGCGATACTTCATTCGCTTCGGCATCATTGCCATGGTCGTAACTCCCAGCTCACGCTTCTATCTAGAAGAGGCCTGCGCCCCATCAATTCTCGCCGAACGTCGCACACCGCATCCCGCTGTACCGCACCCCGTCTGCTACAGCCTGCGTCCTCGCCGCGGCGGGCCGGCCGGATTGTCGATGGGCGTGATCTCCTCGCCGAACTTGCCCAGGTAGATCCACACCTTGATGCCGATGGCACCGTAAGCCGTGCGGGCGATCGCGTAACCGTAGCTCACGTTGGCCTGCAGGGTCTGCAGCGGAATCGATCCGCGGCGTTGCGTTTCGGTCCGGGCCATTTCCGCCCCACCGAGCCGGCCGCTGCACAGGATGCGGATGCCCTTGGCACCGGCAGCCATGGTCGCGTCGCAACGCATCTTCATGATCCGGCGGAAGCTGCCGCGCTTCTTGAGCTGTTCGGCAATGGCCTCCCCCACCAACTGAGCGTCCAGATCCGGATGCTTGATCTCGACGATGTTCACCGTGATCTTGCGGTCGATGAGCTCCTCGAGCTCTTCGCGAAGCTTGTCCACCTCGGCACCGCGGGGACCGATCACCAGGCCGGGCCGAGCCGTGTGCAGCACGACGCGTACGTCGCTGCGAGTTCGCTCGATCTCGATCTTGGCCACGGCTGCGTACGGCGGCTTGCGATTCATCCGGTCATCCACGTACTTCCGCAGCTTGGCGTCCTCAATCAGGAACTCGCCATAGGCCGCCTTAGGTGCGTACCAACGACTCTTCCAGTCGAG
>JBJKSL010000181.1:0-6588 GCA_046704145.1 Phycisphaerae bacterium | reverse complement strand
ACCCCTCGTTCCACCCGGTGCTCGGGCCGCGAAACAACAGCGAGGTGCACTGCACGACGTGCCACGATCCGCACAACAACTCGCTGGGCGATTTTCTGCGTGAGCCGCAATTGCGTTCGGCCATTTGCGTGTCGTGCCACGACATGAAGTACTGGCAGGTCGGGGCTCACGCCCGCAGCAATGCCCACATCAGCGACCGGGCGGTCGATCCGCGCGAGGTGCTACCGTACCACACCGTGGCTGAGAACGGCTGCACGAACTGCCACAAAATCCACGGGGCCGAGCAGCACGAGCGTCTGCTGCGGTTCCGCCGCGAGGAAGATAACTGCCTCAACTGCCACCAGGGCACCATCGCACACACGAATATCGCCGGCGAAGTCCGCAAACGCACCGGCCACCGTGTCGAGTTGTACAACGGCATTCACGATCCGGCTGAAGATCCGCGGATCGATCAGCGGCACGTCGAGTGCGTCGATTGCCACAATCCGCACGCGGTCGGCATGACCAATACCACGATTGTCGGTCGGCCTTCGCTCGGCACGGTGGATATGAGTCTGCGCGGCGTGAGTGGGATGGATCGCGCGGGCGTCCTGGTCGATGAGGCACACTTCCAGTACGAGGTCTGCTTCAAATGCCACGCGAACACCATCACCAGGCCGCGAATTCCCGAGATTCCGCGACAGGTCCGGCAGACCAACACCCGGCTGGAGTTCCAGACGGTCAACCCCTCGTTCCACCCGGTGCTCGGGCCGCGAAACAACAGCGAGGTGGTCAGCTTGCTGTCGCCGTGGCGGACCAGTTCGATCATGAAGTGCACGGACTGCCACAATAACGACCAGGCCGACAACCCTGCCGCTCCGAAGGGGCCGCACGGTTCGATCTATCCGCCGTTGCTGATCAGCAACTACACCACACACGACTTCACGACCGAAAGCCCGCAGGCGTACGCCTTGTGCTATCGCTGCCACGATCGCAACAGCATTCTTTCTGACCAGAGCTTCCCGCTGCACAGCCGGCACATCGTCCGGGCGAATGCGCCGTGTGCCGCCTGCCACGACGCGCACGGCATCAGCCGCTTGCAGGGCAACAGCACGAATCATAGCAACCTGATCAACTTTGATATTGACATCGTGCGGCCGGCAGCCGGAGGGCTGGGCTCGCGAATCATGTACGAAGATCGAGGCCCGCGCAGCGGCAGTTGCACGCTGACGTGCCACGGAGTAACGCACGTGAACTTCACGTATTGATGTGCATGGCCCCGTCGCGAGCGAGGGGTTCTTCTCGCATGAGAAGGGATACGCGTATGAAGCCGAGGAATCTGATCACCATCATGCTGAGCGTGGCAGCGATGTTTGCGCTCGCAGCCGATACCCCCCCGCCGCCGGTGCCGCCCCCGCCCATGTCGGGCATTGTGCCGCCAGGAGCAGGCGGCGTAGTCGGCGGCCCCCACGACTTCAGCGCATTGGGCGGCAGCGCCTGCAGCGCCTGCCACATTCCGCACATACAGGCGGTGGTGCCGACCACTCAGCCGACGTCCACCCAGCCGGCGGTGGAGATGTATCGTATCCCCGGTCAGCGTCGCGTGTTCGTGCCCGGCCGCTACACGCCGGGGCCGACCAGTCTGATCTGCCTCGGCTGTCACGACGGGACTGTCGCGATGTCGACCATCGGGTCGTCGCACGCTCTGCTGGCCGGCGTTCGTCAGGGCTTTGCGGTGCCCGAGGGATTCGTGTGGCGAGACCATCCCATCGGTGTCCTATACCCGGCCGCACCGCACGATTACCGGCCCGAAGCGTTTGTGGTGAAGAAATTGCCGCTGCCCGAGGGAAGAATAGAGTGCATTTCCTGCCACGATCCGCATAATGTGGCGGGCGTCAAGAAGATGCTGAGGATGTCGAACGCCAAGAGCGCGCTGTGTCTGACGTGCCACATTAAGTAGAAGGTGTCCCGCTGGTTAGATCGTCGCAGCGGCAAAGGTGCGTAGCGGGCAGACTGTCCCGAAACCGCCACGGACACACAACATAACTATGGAACTGTAAACTGCGGGGCCCTTTCCCGCGTTTGAAGAACAATGGTTGCAACGCGTAGACAACATGCTTGCACGCTCATCGCGGTGGGCTTGAGCCTCGCCGCCGTCAGCGGCTGCGCGACCGGACGTGGGGCGCAGGCCGACTGGCGTCAACTTGCGACATTCGGCGTGGCGGAAGACCTGCCGCATATCGTCGCCTACGGCCCCCTGGCCCAGTTTGTGCCGCAGTTCAACCCGACGCCGGCCCTGGATGAATTTCTCTATGGGCCGTCGGAGCCGCCGGGCTTGCTGCTGCGTAACCCTCAGGGGTTGGCCATGCTGGATGGCGATCTGCTGGTGTGCGACCAGGGATATCCTGAAATCATCGGCATCGATCTGGGTACAGGGCGCAGCAACACGTGGGAGAAGCCCGATCATCGCCCGCGATGCCCGGTGGCCATCAAGACTGATGCCGGCAAGGTGTACGTGGCCGACACGACGCTGCGAGCGGTGCTGACCTACGCGGACAACGGCGATTTCATCGAGCCGATTAAGCCAATGGGCGAGGGTCGGGCTGCTGCGGCGTTCCGCCCCTGCTCACTGTTGATCAGCCGAGGCGTGCTGTACATCGGCAACTATGACGGACACAGCGTGGAGCGCTGGGACCTGGCCGCACACAAGTGGATGTCGCCCCTGCCTCCGCAGACGAGCGGCCCACGAGTTGTCGCCCCCACCGGTTTGGCGGTTACCCCGCAAGGTACGTTGCTCATCGCGGACTCCGTACAAGGCCGCGTGTTCCGCTTCGGTGCCGACGGTAAATGGCTCGAACCGATCGGCAAGCCCGGCAGGATGGAGGGTCAGTTCGTGCGGCCGAAGGAGGTCGCTTGCACGCCCTCAGGGTTGATCGCGGTGGCCGACGCCGGGCGGCAATCGCTCATGATTTTCGACGCTACCGGCGGCTTTGTCACCGAAGTGCACGAGGCCGACAAACGCTGGCATGGGTTTACCCTGCCGGAAGGCGTGCTGACCCTGCCGGCTGACGGCTTGGACATCCTGATGGCCGATGGGCGGCCGGTGCCCGAACCTCGCCCCGATGAGTGGATCATCGTTTCCGACACTCTCAACGCCGCATCGCTCAACGTATTCGGCGTCATGCTGCCGCACGGCAAGGGGGCAACGCTTGCCGCACCGTAAGCGCATGACCACGATTATCGCCTTGGCCTCGCTGTGCCTGTGTGCAGTTTACGTCAGCGGACAGATCGCACCGACGCCGGCCATGCGCCCGACCACTCGCCCGGCGAATGCGCCTGTGGTTAAGGCTCCCAACCCACACTGGAACACCACGGATTGCGTCGCCTGCCATCAGCTCAAACCCGGCGGCGTCGAAAGCATTCCGCTGGACAAGGTCAACGGCATCTGCTGGAGATGCCACGACGGTACGCACGCCCACCAGGAAGTGCACCCCGTGGCCCGCAAGTTCGCCGGCCCCGGCCTGAAGAAGCCCGCAGGCTGGCCCACCCCGAATGATGAGCTCAGTTGTGTGACGTGTCACAATTTTGGTCCCGGACATGCCACCGGCGGCCCGCGGCCGAAGAGTAATCCCTGGATGCTCCGCGGCTACACCGGCGGCTCACTGGAGGCCTTCTGCGCGAAGTGCCACGTATCTTCCCCCGCACACAAGCCGTTCAACCCGCACGCCATGCTGGCAGACAACGGCCAGCCGAACCTCCGCAGCTGCCTGATCTGCCACAAGGAAACCGACGACCTTCTGCACCGCAAGACGCGCACCGGCAATTCTGACCTGCTGACCAGCGTGATTCCGCTGTGCATTCGCTGCCACACGCGGCACGTTGAATTCTCCAAGCACGGACATATCGGCATTCACGTGCCGCCGGGTATAAAGGCATACATGCTCGCCCGCGAGGACGTGGGCTTGGCCGCCAAGGTCACGCCCGAGGAGATCGCCTCGCACGAAGGGCTGAACCGCCAGCCACAGTGGCTGCCGCTCGGACAGGGAGATACAGTGGTGTGCTCCACCTGTCACAATCCCCATCAAGCTGGTTTGTTTCCCCCCGACAGCGTTCTCAGCTACGGCGGGATGAAATTGGATGAGCCCAACAGACCGACCGATCTCCGCGGTCTGGGCAAGGAAATCTGTCGTGGTTGTCACAACAAGTAGTATCAAAAAACAAAGCCATACCTACTCGTGTCGAGCGTCTCAAAAGCCCACGGAATGCAATCCGCGGGCATTATTATGCGCCCGAATACGAGCACTTGTCCTTCTTTCGCTCACCATGCTGGGCACTGCTGTTGCCCCGGCACGTGCCGCCGACCCCGAGAACTGCCTGCTGTGCCATCGCTATCGCGGGCTGGCGCGCGTGGAACGCGACACGGGCAAGATTCGCCCATTCTACGTGAACCCCAACTACTACGACCACGAGCTTGGGCCGCACGCCCGGCTAAAGTGCACGGACTGCCATCGCAAGGACGAGGTTGGCGTCCTGCCGCACAAGCCGGTCTCTCCGGTGAACTGCACCAAGGCCTGCCACCTGACCGGCCCGATGCAGATGGAGGTCAACTTCTCGCACAAGAGCATCAGCACCGCCCTCGGACGATCCGTTCACAACCCGAATACGCTGTCCAGCGCCAACGATCTGCTCGGCAAGCCCTTGGGCCCCAAGCAGTCGGAATGCCTGCTCTGCCACGACGAGCCGAACTTCCGCTGGCGCGACAATAGCTGGGCCAGCCAACAGGCTCACATCGATCGCTGCAACGTATGCCACACGGACGAACTGCCCAAGGACACGCGTTACTACTACTGGCACGTGGTTGCTCGCACCCGCACAGCCCGCAGCAGCCGTGACCTGGTCCGCGTGTGTGCAACCTGTCACAGCAACAAGGCCATCCTCGCCAAGTTCGACCTGCCCAACAGCGTGGCGAGCTACGTGAACAGCTTCCACGGCAAGGCCATGATGCTGGGCGACCAGGGCACAGCCAACTGTTTGAACTGTCACGTGGCTGAACTGGCCAACGTACACCTGATCAAGCCGTACAACGACCCCAAAGCTCCGACGGCAGCCGCACACCTGCCCGATACCTGCCGCAGCGTAGAGTGCCATCCGACGGCGGGCCACGCGATCAGCACCGCAGCCATCCACCTCGACCTGGCCACCAGTCGCGGAATCGAGTACTTCATCGGTGCGATCTTCTTCCTGATGATCATCTCGACCTTCGGCCCGTCTGTGATGATCACGACCCTCGATCTACTGCAGATCGTCGTAGGCCGGCACGATCCAAAGCATCATCACCATGTCGGCCTGGCCAAGACGCTAATGCTGAATCCGGCCGGCCGCGAACAGCTCAAACGCTTCACGCCGCACCAGCGCGTGCAGCACTGGATCCTGTTCAGCAGCTTCCTCACGCTGTGCATGACCGGCTTCCCGCTGAAGTTCGCGGACCGGCCCTGGGCTGCTGCGGTTATCCATCAGATCGGCAGCCTGCACCGCGCACGAATGATGCACCGCTGGGCGGGCGTAGTACTGCTGCTCGGCTTTGCCTACCACTTGGCCTATGTGGCCATGTACACCCGGCGTGAGTCCCGTCGCAACGGCAAGGGACTCCTGCACACGTTCCTCAACCTGCCCATGATGCTGCAGCTACACGACCTCAAGCACATGGGCGAATTGATGAAATACCTGCTGTTCATTCGTAAGACGCGTCCGCCGGCCGGCCGCTTCAGCCTCGAACAGAAGTTTGAGTACTTCGGTGTGTTCTGGGGCTCGATGCTGCTGGGCCTGACCGGCATACTCATGTGGGCAAATGCGTGGACCAGCGGCATGTTCACCGGACGGGTGCTGACTATCGCCGCCCTGTTCCACACCTTCGAAGCATTCCTCGCTCTGCTGCACGTCGGCATCGTGCACATGGTCGGGGTGATCTTCCAGCCGGCGGTGTTCCCCATCTCTCCGGCCATGGTCACCGGCGATACTCCCCCCGAAAGACTTGCGGAGGGGCACGCCGGCCTGGTCGAAAAGGTCGCCGAAGAACTCAACGGCACCGGGCTGGAGGAGGTGAGCCATGCTTAAGCCGCACGCATTCAGATCCGCCATCGGCCACCTGCTCGTAAGGTGCTATACTTTCGTCATCATGGCCATCGTAGTCTGGGCCGGCTACACCGCAGTAGCCTACCTTTACCGTTCGGTGTTCACGCCGTCCAAGGCACCGGCCACACTGCTCGACTGGCAGGCCCCTACAGGAAAAGAGGCCCTGCGCGAGCCCCAGGCCGCCGGCATCACCGAGCCCGCCCTGCGCTCGCCCATCAGCCACTATCACGGCGTGGATCGCTGGTTCCAGCCTGACCCGCGCAACGGCTGTATCGCCAGCGGCTGCCACGACCCCTTGCCGCACAGCAAGGATAAGTCCCTGCGCGCCTTCGCCAACCTGCACTCGACGTTCATGATCTGCGAAACCTGCCACGTGCCTCACGACGGAAAGCCCATGCTCGCGGTCTGGATGAACATCGCGACGGGCAAGACACAGGATCCGCCCGCCATCCTGCAGTTGATGACGCATCTCAGGAC
>JBJKSL010000180.1:0-3928 GCA_046704145.1 Phycisphaerae bacterium | reverse complement strand
TGATCCTGCCGTTCGAGAATCTCAGTGAGCTGGATGGCTTTGCCCGCCCCGACGGGATCCTCGCTGGGAGCAGTAAACTTGTTGCCCGAGGCAATGCGGTTCTGCTCGAGAAAGACACTGAGCGTGTTACGCTGCAGCGTCTCCAACAGCGACATCGTCTGCAGGTTGTTGCTGACTCGGTTTATGTTGACTGATGTCACACTCATGGTCGATTCTCGTCAGAAGCCGTAAGCCGCCCGCTCACATTCCCGCTCTACTTTCCCACCTTCTCACATTCCCACGTTCCCACGTTCTCACTTTCTCACTTTCTCACGTTCCCACTTTCCCGCTTCTCTCCCGCCCACCTAGCTCACTAACGCCAACAACTGATCCATCAATCCATTGATCGTGGTTGTGTACCGGGCCGCGCCCTCAAAAGCCCTCTCCAGTTTCAGCAGCGACACAGTCTCTTCATCCAGATTCACGCCGCTGACCGCTTCGCGTTGCGACGCCAGCGCCGACGTAACCGCCGCAGCTCCATCAGTGGTGGCCTTGGCCGCCGCCCCCCGCACGGCAACGTTCGAGACGATCAGGTTGTAATAATCGCTGATGCTCTGGTTGTTCAGCGTGCCAATGGGCTCACTGCCGAGAGCAAACAGGTTGGCCGCATTGCTGCCGTCGCCGGGCGTACGCTGGGTGGCGGCGGCTAGAAGCCTCGGATTCGCCGTAAGCGTAGAGTTCACGGCCAGATCCTTCGCATCCGTACCCGTAAAGAACGTGTTCACACCGAGCGCCGCCAGCGTGTTTGAACTGTCTTGCGAAAAATCCAGCTCAAAGCCCGTGTTTGCCACAAGCCGCAATTTATTGTCGCCCGTCACCTCTGCGTGTGCGTTGACCAGCTTGCCGTTGATCTGCGCGACCAGGCTGTTCAACGAGTCATCCGCCCCACTGCCGTCGAGGTCCACAGTAATAACGTGGTCGGTGGCGGCGCCGGTGTCTTGATCGACTTCGGTGATGACGAACGAGCCGTTCTGCGGCTTAAGGGCCAGTCCCGCATCCGAACTGTTGAGGGCGGCATTGGCATCATCCACATCATAGGTCCCCGTGACGTCGGTGAAGCCCTCCAGGCCCTGCCCCTGGCTGTGCACCTTGTTCACTTCCGCAATCAGATTGGCTGCCAGCCCATCGAGGTCGGCGACATGCCCGACCAGCAGTACATCACGTGATTCCACCAGCCCGGCCATCTTGCCCCCACGCATCTGGATGGGGCTGTTGTTGTCCGCGAAGCGAACCGTCACCTTGGGATAGCCGTCTACCGTGTCCAGCGTAGTCTTCAGCCCGCGGTTCAGACCGCCCTGAATCAAAGGCTCGTTGCCGATATACACGTTGACCGACCCGCCCGGTTGCGGGCGAATCTGGATCTGCACCAGTTCTCCGAGTTCGCGCAGTAACTGGTCCCGCTGATCGCAAAGAGCGCTGCTCGATCCGCTGGCCGAGTTCTCTAACTGGCTGATACGTGCATTCAAATCAGCAATATCGCCGGAAATCTCGTTCGCTCGCTGTGCCGAGGTCTTCAGATCGCCGTTGAGCTCAATCTGCATCGTGAGCACTTCCTCACGCTGCCGAGACAGTTCAGCGGCGACGTTGTCGGCGGCAGCGAGAATCACGCTGCGACCCGCCGGCTGTGTCGGATCGTTCTGCAGATCGCTGAACGCATCAAAAAAGCTCTGCAACAGCGTCGACAAGTCATTGTCAGACAGCTCATTCATCGAGCTTTCAATCCGCCCGATCACATCCTGCATAACCTGGGACGAAGCCTGATCGCCCGTGGCCACGCGATAGCGGTCCTCCAGACTCTCGTCGACATTGCGCCGCAAGCCCGTAAGAGCTACGCCGCCACCTGGCTGAAAACCTTCCGTCAGGGTCACACCGCTGGCCGGCGTGAGAATGGGCGTCTGGCGGGTGTAGCCGTCCGTGCCCACATTGGACACGTTGTTACCGATGACCTGCAGCGCGCTCTGATACGCGAGCAACGCGTTGGGGCCGATCTGGATTGCACCCGTCATCAAACCCATAGCACTACGCCATCCAACTTCTCGCGAACCCGTCCTGTATCAGACCAGCTTCGCGTCTTTTGTGGGGCCCGCTTCGTGTCTTCAGTGGACCCGGCTTCCGTCTTGTGTGGGACCGGCTTCCAGCCGGTCATTCTTGAGAACCCGGTTAACCCACAGCCTCGAAAACCGCGGCCACACCTGACCGCTGCCTCTGTCCACTTCGCGAATACACGTCACAGCCCAAGCCGGCGGACATGACCTTGAGCACCTCGCTCAGATGATTGAGCATGGCATCGGTAACCATCGAGGTGGTCGTCCGCAGGCGGTCAATCTCAGTCACTTTCTCCCGCAGCCCGGCAGCACTAACCAGAAGCTGGCTCCGCCGCGGCTCAGGGAACAGCTCAGCCAATTCGTTCAACGTGATCGCCGGTGCGCTCGCAGCCGCACCCTTCTGCCTGCCCGCATTCCCCTTTGCCGGCTCGGCGACCATGCCCAGGCCAACGAGTATGCGAGACGTAATCTGCCTCCGCAGGCCTTCGCGTTCGGCGGCCCGCTCGGCCAGCAACAACTCTCGCGCCGTGATCGACTGGATGGTGTCAGAGTCAGCCACCTTCATGGCCTCAAGCTTGGCCCGCATCAGGTTGGCCAAATCACCATGCAGACTGCCCAGATCGCTGAGCAACCGAACCAGGTCTCTCGCCAGTAAATCAACTTCTCGCGTAACCACGGTTAGTCCTTGCCCCCGAATTCGTGGTACAACCTGTCAGCCAGACTCGTTCGCACACCACGACCGATGTCCTTGGCGAGCTCCGCATCGAGCTGGCCCTGAAAGATCTCCTCACCACGTCCGCCATGGCCGTACTTGCCCTTCAGCACGCTGTTGTGAGCCGTCTTGAGCATGGGCTCGAAGAACGTGACACCAACGAAGTCGTTGACCATCTGCCGCAGCTTGGCATTACGCTGCTGCGTGTTGGCGGATGTCGCTGCTGTCGGGCTTATCGTATCCATCTCTTGCCTTCCGCGTGCCTGGCTGCAGAGCCTGACTCAACCCAAATACGACCGGCTGACTCAACCCATGTGGGACCGGCTTCCAGCCGGTCATTCCTCAGTGCTCCATGATCAGGTTCGCATGCAACTGCCCGCCCTTGTGCAGGTCCTCGATAATCGCGATGCGATCGGCCGGCGGCACCTTCAACTGATTCAGCGCCTCAATCAGATCCATCAACCGTGCCCCGCCCTTGTGCTCCGTATCAATGCCGATGAACGGCCCACTCGTCGAACGCGCCGCATCGGGAGCAGCCTCGGGACCGCCGCTGGTCGTGGTCACGATCGTCAATCCCTTGTGCGTGACCGCCACCGGCGAAATCTCCACGTCCCCCTTGACCACGATGGTCCCGGTGGCACGATCGATAACCACGCGAGCCTCGGTCAACGGCATGATGATCTGCATCTTTTCGAGCCGGAAGAGGAACGGAGCCGGATTGTCCCACTCGGGTCGCGGCAGCCGCACGATGACCGTCCGCGGATCCAGTGCAACCGCGATCTGCCCGCGAGCCGGATCGTTATCCATGTCGCTGACCAGGGCTTCCTCGTTGATGCACTGCGCGATGGTGTGAGCGATGGCCCACTCCGCGTGAGATTCGTCAATCACGAACGTCACATATCTGTCGTCCGGACGAATCCAGTCCAGCGGCCGCCCCGCGGTCCGCATCGAGTACACTGACAACTCGCGTCCCAAGGCCACATAGTTGTGGATGAAGTCGCGCTCGACGGTCGCACCCTGGGCGATGCGGGCAGTGGTCGGAATCGCATCGTCTACGATCTGCAGCGGACCGGACGCCACCGCCATCACCCGAGTGTCCGTCGGATTGCCGGAAACCAGCGGCGTCATGAAC
>JBJKSL010000179.1:0-2767 GCA_046704145.1 Phycisphaerae bacterium | reverse complement strand
CCAGGGCGGACTCATCCTCGGCCGAGCCGACCTCATCGAGCCCATCCGCAAAAACCCGCTGGCCCGTGCCCTCCGCGTGGACAAGATCACGCTTAGCCTGCTCGAATCCACGCTCATGCTCTTCCTCGACGAGCAACTCGCCCTGCAGGAGATTCCCACCCTCCGCATGATGCAGCGTCCCCTCGACGACCTTCGCACTCAGGCCGCCAGAATCGCCGACGCCCTACGCCCCGCTGCCGGCGACGCCAAGGTGCAGACCATCGACGGCTTCTCCCAAATGGGCAGCGGCTCGCTCCCCGGCCACGACCTGCCCACTGTGCTGGTGGCCATCGAATCGGCAGACGGCAGTCCCGACGCCTTGGCCGCACGCCTGCGCCGCCACTCGCCGCCGGTCTTCGCCCGCATCGCCCACGACCGCCTGCTCCTCGACCCGCGAACTCTGCTGCCCGACGAGGAAGCCGTACTCATCGATGCCGTCGCGAATTCCCTGACGAATAATACCGGTTACATTTGAAACTTGTGCCCGCCGCGGCGTCCCAAGCACTATCCGCAATAGACTTACGGGCGCACCGCCGCGTGCAAAAGGACGCGAATGCGTATAAGAGGTCGCCCACAGATCACACAGATTGACACAGATTTGAAGAAACGCGGAACTCTGCTTCGCTATGGCTCCGCCCGGTGTGTGCAACAGATTGCGTCGAGTCCGCCAACGGCAATAATACTCGGAGGGGCATGATAGAACCGTTTGACTTTGCCCGAGCGTAGTGAATCTACCCGAAGCCAAGTATGAATTGTCTCGATCTTCATCTGTGTCATCCGTGTGATCTGTGGGCGACTCTTCTCTCGGCTCCGGTCCCTCGGTGGTCAACTTTCTGTGGGTGAGTGCCTTCATGCGAAACCAGATCAACATCACCCTCGGCACCGCCGGCCACATCGACCACGGCAAGACCGCGCTCATCAAGTGCCTCACCGGCTGCGACACCGACCGCCTGAAAGAGGAAAAGCAACGCGGCATGTCGATCGAGCTGGGCTACGCCCCCTGCACGCTCGGCAACCTCGAGGTCGGCATCGTCGACGTCCCCGGCCACGAGCACTTCATCCGCACCATGGTCGCCGGAGCCAGCGCCATCGACGCCTGCATGCTGGTTGTCGCCGCCGACGACGGTCCCATGCCGCAGACCCGCGAACACCTGGATATCCTCACCCTGCTCGACGTGCACCACGGCCTGGTCGTACTCACCAAGATCGATCGCGTCTCGCCCGAAGAGCTGCACGTTGTCCGCGAAGTGCTGAAAGACTTCCTCAAGGGCACATTCCTGGCCGACGCCCCCGTGCTGCCAGTCTCCAACATTACCGGCGAGGGCCTTGGCGCACTATATGAGTCACTGTGCGAGATGGTGCGCAACGTCCAGCCCCGGCCGTTGGACGGCGTATTCCGCATGCCCGTGGAACGTGCCTTCTCTATTAAGGGACATGGCACTGTCATCGCCGGAGTGCCCATCGCCGGCTCACTCCACGCCGATGATGAAATCCTGCTGCTGCCCGACGGCGTGGCCGGCCGCATTAAGTCCATACAAATCTACGGCCAGGAAAGCTCCACCGTTATGGCCGGCCAGTGCGCCGCCGTCAACGTGCGACACTGGGACGCTCGCACCATCGAACGCGGCCAGACCATCACCGTCCCCGGCTTCTTCGAGCCGCAAACCTGGTGCCTCGCCCACGTACGCATGCTGCCGCAGGACCAGTTGTACCTCAAGCACGGCACAACCGTCCGCTTCCACACCGGCACCTCCGACCGCCTCGCCCGCGTCTACATGCTCAGCGGCGACGGCCTGCACGCCGACCAATATGCGTTCATCCAACTGCGATTTGAACAACCTCTCGTCGCCGGCCCGCGCGACCGCTTTATCATCCGCAGCCTCACCCCGCCCCAAACCATCGCCGGCGGCACCATCATCGAAACTCGCTCCGCCCGGCTCAATCGCAACCAGCCCGGCATACTCGACCGCTTACAGGAATACTTGGCCGCCATCGCCGACGACCGCTCGCTGGTGACCTTCTGCACCGCCACCAACGACTCGCCGCTCATCGACGTCGCCGCCATCGCGCGCCGCGCAAAGGTGCCGCTGCGCAAGACCACCGACATCCTGAACGGCCTCGCCACCGCCGGCACGCTCGTCCGCGCACCCGAGAACACATATGTCCACATAAGAATCGCCGAGGAACTCGGCAATCAACTGCTTGCCCGCATCGCCGAGCGCCACCGCACCGAACCCGAAAGCCCCGGCCTCGCCCTCGAAGATGTACGCCAGACGTGGAACGCTCCACCCGCAACTTTGACCGCCATCGTCGACCACCTTACCGCCGCCAGCCGCATCCGCCTCGACGATCAGCGTCTCGCCCTGCCCGAGCATCACCCCGCCATCGCCTCCGCCGACGCCAACCTGCTGCAGAAGCTCGAAACCCTATTTAAGTCCCGGCCATTCAACCCGCCCGCGCTGGCCGAAGCCGCCACCGCTCTCGGCGTCACCACGCAAGCCGCTCAGCGCCTGCTCAGAATCCTGATCGAGCACCACCAGTTGGTCCGCATCGACCGCGAATTCATCTTTCACCGCGACGCCCTGCAGCGCGCCCGCGAGTTGATCGTCAACCACGTCCGCCAGAAAGGCCGTCTCGAAAGCGTCGAGTTCAAGTACCTGCTCGACACCACGCGCAAGTACGCCCTGCCCCTGCTCGACTACTTCGACCGCATCGGCCTCTCCCGCCG
>JBJKSL010000178.1:0-3742 GCA_046704145.1 Phycisphaerae bacterium | reverse complement strand
ACTGTTTGACTGCCGATACCAGATCTATGATGGCCTGCTTGCCGTCGCTGAAGAACATGAGCGTGTTGTCCGCCGCGAACAGCGGATTGGGGATGCCCGCAAATCCCGGGCTGAGGCTCCGCTTGATGACCACCACCGTGCGGGCCTTGTCCACATCGAGAATGGGCATGCCGGCGATGGGGCTCTGCGGATTGTTGCGGGCGTCGGGGTTGACCACGTCGTTGGCTCCCAACACGATGGCCATATCCGTCTGCTCGAAACTCGGATTGATGTCGTCCATTTCCCGCAGCTTGTCGTAGGGTATGCTTACCTCAGCCAACAACACGTTCATATGTCCGGGCATGCGTCCGGCCACCGGGTGGATGGCGAATTCGACCTCTGTTCCGCGGCTTTCCAGCACGTTGTAGAGATCGCGGACCGCCGCCTGGGCTTGTGAGACGGCCATCCCGTAACCCGGCACGATGACCACTCGTCGAGCGCCGTCCAACAGCATAGCGACCTCTTCGGCGGTCGTCGACTTTATACGGCCGGCGTAGACCTCGTCCGCGGTTGCGGCGCCTGCCGTCGGCCCGAGTGTGCCGAAAAGCACGTTGGCCAGCGAGCGGTTCATGGCCTTGCACATGATCTCGCTGAGGATGATGCCCGAGGCTCCCACCAGCGAGCCGGCGATGATCAACTGATTGTTGTTGATGACGAAGCCGGTGGCGGCGGCGGCCAAGCCGGAATAGCTGTTCAGCAGAGCGATGACGACGGGCATGTCCGCTCCGCCGATGGGAATCACGAGAGTCACGCCGAGTACGCTGCAGGTCAGTACCAGCAGCAGATAGATCCACCCGCCCCAGGCGGGCTGGCGCACGATCCACCAGCCGAGCAGCACAGCCACGACGAGCAGGGCTATGTTGATCAACTGATGGACGGGCAGATAGATGGGCTTGCGGAATTTCTGGACTTCCTCCAGCTTGGCCCAGGCCACCAAGCTGCCCCAGAAGGTCACTGCACCGATGATGCCCGAGGCTGCAGTTGCTACCGTAAACTGAGTGGACGGAAAGGTGGCACCCTTCTCAACCAGTTCGGCCCAGGCCACCAGCGTGGAGGCTGCCCCGCCGAAACCGTTGAGTAGAGCTACCATTTGCGGCATGGCGGTCATCTTGACGCTGACAGCCAGATAAACGCCGATCGCGCTGCCCACAATCAGACCGGCAATCACTATGCCCATGCCGACCTTGTTGAGCCACAGTGTGACCATGACGGCCATGAGCATGCCGACCGCGCTGATGAGATTGCCGCGAACGGCCGTGCGCGGATGCGTCAGACCCTTGATGCCGAGGATGAAGAACACGGATGCGATCAGGTAGACCAGGTTGGCAACGGATTCCTGCATGATTTCTTACCGCTTCTGTTCCGAAGACGTCTCCACATATGCTGCCGCACACAGGAGGACGCGAGTGCGTGTCAATCCTTCTTCTTGAACATGGACAGCATGCGATGGGTCACAAGGTAACCGCCCACCACGTTGATCATGGCCATGGTCACGGCAAAGAACGCGAAGAAGCTGGTCAGGATGGGATGTCCGTGGCCGACACACAGCAGCGCGCCCACAATGGTTATGCCGGAGATGGCGTTGGAGCCGGACATCAGCGGCGTGTGCAGCGTGGGCGGGACTTTCGTGATGATCTCGAAACCGACGAAGACCGCCAGCATGAAGATGGTCAGCAACATCACCAATACCGGATCCATCAGCAATCACTCCTTTCTGCAGATCCCGCATCGCCGACTGCTTCAGCAGGTGCATCTGAGGTCTTTGCGTGGGCCTGAAGGACTTCAGCCACGCGCGGATGCGCCACCTGTCCGTCGCGGCAGACCAGCGTCTCGCGGATGATGTCGTCGTCCGAGGTCAATTGTATCTGCTTGTCCTTGCCGATCAGGTGCAGTAATAACGTCACTACGTTCTTCGCATACATCTGGCTTGCATGGTAAGGCACCATGGCCGGCAGGTTGGTGGGGCCGAGCACGCTCACCTCGCCGACCCGCACGGTTTGGCCCGGTCGCGTGGCCTCGCAGTTGCCGCCGTGTTCGGCCGCGAGGTCCACGATTACCGAGCCCGGCCTCATGCCGCGGACCATCTCTTCAGTGACAAGTATAGGCGACTTGCGGCCCGGCACCGCTGCGGTGGTGATGACCACGTCCATTTCTGCGACTACGCGGGTCATCAGTTCGCGTTGGCGACGGTAGAACTCCTCGTCCATGGCCTTGGCATAGCCGCCCGCGCCCTCGGCCGTGTTCAGTTCCATCTCCACGAACTTGGCCCCGAGGCTTTGCACCTGTTCCTTGACGGCCGGCCGCACGTCGTAGGCCTGGACGATTGCACCCAGTCGCCGGGCGGTGGCAATGGGCTGCAGGCCCGCGACGCCAGCGCCGACGATGAACACCTTGGCGGCCAGGATGGTGCCAGCGGCGGTCATCATCATGGGAAACATCTTGGGCAGGGCGTCGGCCGCCAGAAGTACGGACTTGTAGCCGGAGATGGAGGCCATGCTGGACAGGGCGTCCATGCTCTGGGCGCGTGTGATGCGTGGGATCAGTTCCATCGCGAAGAGGTTCACGCCCCGCTCGGCGAGTTCGCCGGCTGCTGCCGCTTCAAGCAACGGCTCGCAGAAACCGATCAGCGTCTGCCCGCGGTGAAAGTCGTCGAGATCCGCCCGCCAAGTCTGTGGGTTGGCTCCGACCGATCGCACCTGCAGCAGTACGTCGGCGTCGTGCAGGACTTGGCGGCGGTCCGCCACCAGGGTTGCTCCCTTTTCCTGATATTCCCCATCCGGAAAGCCCGCGGCCAGCCCTGCCCCCGACTCCAGCAGCACCTCGAGGTCCGCCTTTTTCAGGGACGCCAGCACGCCCGGCACGAGCGCGACCCGTCGCTCGCCTGGAAATGTCTCCTTTACGACGCCAATCTTCATGCCGCACCTCGTCGTGCTTCCTGTGCGCTGCTCAGGAGGGTCCCCAATTTGCTTCTCGGGTATTGTAGTTCGATGTGCGCGGCTGGCGTACGGTTAATACGCATTCGCGTACTTTTGCTCGCGGCGAGGTACGCGTAAGTCTCTTTTGGACAGTGTTCGGGACGCCGCGGCGAGCGTGAGTTTCATCACAGAAGGTGCCCGGCCACCAGCAGCATGCCGCCGAGGATTGCCGGGCCGGCGATTCCGATGGCACTGGCAGCAAAGCCGAAGCGGTTCCACCTGTCTGGCACCTGCCCTGGAAATACCGGCATATCTTGCGTCGCGCAATGCGGGCACGGCAGCGATGGCGAGAAATTCCGCAGGCCGCCGCAGCTTCCGCAGATGAACAGTTCCAGGCCCTTCCACGAGGCCACCAGCCGCTGGTGCCAGGAGTGCAGCACCAGGCCTGCGAGGCTCAGCGTCGATACGGTCAAGGCACAGACGTTCACTGCGGTTGTATCCCACGCGCCGCGAAACGCCTGCATCGCGAGCAGAGCCAGCAATCCGCCGGCTGCCGTCCACTCGCACACGATGAGCCCCATCAGCGCGCGTCGCACTCGTTGGGTGCGGGCCATCAGCGTCGCCGTTTGGGCGGCCTCCCAGGCGGTGGGCTGCAGTCTGGTCTGGACCCGGGCCAGCAGGTTCTGCGTTCGCTCGCTTACGAGGAGCACGCGATGGTGCACAAATCTCACGGCCGGCTGCACTCGTTGTGCCGCTCGGCCGGCGACCATTCGCATGAAGGCCCAAGC
>JBJKSL010000177.1:0-4262 GCA_046704145.1 Phycisphaerae bacterium | reverse complement strand
GAACTGGCCCAGTACCATGTCCGCCGGTATCTGTTCTGCGAAGACTGCTTCAAGCAGACTGGCCGCGTTCTCAACCGTCACGCTGCCGAAGCTGACACGAGTGCGTCCTGGCAGTTGTACATCAACGATGGGCTCTTCCGAGCACAAGCCTACGCAGCCGACCTCGACGAGCTCTGCGTCCTTCTCGTTGATTTTGAGATACTCGCGAATTGCCTGCAGCGTCTTGGCTGCGCCGGCACCGAGTCCGCAGGTGCCGGTTCCGACAAAGATCACCGGCTTGCTCACCGCGTCGCGACGCAAGGAGGCGATCAAGCTCGAGTATGCCTCTTGGCCCGCGGCCTTGGCCTGCGCGAAAGGCCCGCTCTGCAGACCGGCAATCAACTCAGGTTCAGGCAGGGGCATTGCTTCCCAGCACGGACCAGCAGCAGTTTGAGTCTCAGCCTTGGACATTCACCAACTCCTTTTCCTCGGCAGCAGTCGCACGGCATTCGGCGATGATGCGGGCCAGCTTCTTCGGCGTGCATTTTGCGTGGAACTCACCATTGACACAGATCACCGGGGCCAACCCGCATGCACCCATGCAGGCCACCACCTCCAGGCTGAACAGGCCGTCACGGGTGGTTTGGCCGGGTTTGACCCGCAGCTCGCGCTTTACCGCCTCCAGCACGGCCAGCGAACCCTTCACGTGGCAAGCCGTCCCGCGGCAGACCTGTACGTGGTAGCGGCCCTTCGGCTGGAACCGGAATTGGTTATAGAAGGTGGCTACCCCGTAGATCTTGCTGCTCGGCAGGCTCAGGTACTGGCCGATGCGAACGACCGCCTCCTGCGACAGGTAGCCGTGTTGCTCCTGCACATCCTGCAGGATGGGGATGAGGGCCTCTCGGCCCGCGCCGGGATAATTACCGAGGATTGGCTCGATGTCCGGTATCACTGTCACTGCCACACCAGCACCTTCCTTCAAAAAGGATTGCGGTAGCCTGTCACCGCGCTTGTCCGCATGACGGTGGCGGCAAGTCGCTGTCGCCGCCTTAATGGACTTTGTTATTTTTTTCACAAACCTCGCTCGCGAAGAACCCTGCAGTTAGGGCCACCACGAAATGGCCCTTGTCCTTTCTCGTCGCTTCAGCTTGTCTCCAAGCGTGGGAAGACGGATCGGCTTGTTCTGCGGAGAACCCCTCGTTGTTGAGGTCGCTTCGAGGCTCTTCGGATCTCCCTGTGGGGGCTGGATTCCGCGAAAAGAGCGGAAGATCCGTCCCATTACCGCTACACAGAGAGCCTTGCCTCAGTTCGTACTATTTTTCACAAATCTTGATCGGAGTCAAGAGGCTGGAACTGAAGATTTTTTGCCTTCGCGGAGCGCTGGAAGGAACGGCTGGCTGAGGCGGGGAATTCGCCGTCAGGAGCGGGCGTCTCGCGAGCAGCATGACTCTTGCCGGCGGCCCCTGGGCGGGGCGGGGAAGTCAGGCGGAAGTGGTGTCGAGGAATGAAGATACGTTGTGCATGGCCCTAGCCAGAGGTTTGGAACTGCTACGCTTGAGGAAGAACAGAGCGACGGCAAGTGCGTACTCAATCTAGACATGCGCTGCTGGTGGACGGTATATACTGCCCAGAGGACTGCCGAAGCCGTTCTCTCAGGTCGCCCGATAGCATTTTTCCGTTCTGTAATACCCGTCCGGGTATTATGGTGCGTGGTGGCGTAAATCCTTTGCCGATAGTGTTTGGAAACGCCGCGGTGAGCACAAGTTTCAGGTGAAGACAGCATAAATGGTTCGATTCGTCGTTATCGCCACACTCGTTGTTCTGGCGCTCGTGTTTGGGCCGGTGTTCCTGCTTTCCCGTGCCGACCGGGAATCGGACCGCTTTCAGGGCAAGACCGTCCTCTACAACTCCCTCCCTGCACGGGTCAAGACGCTGGATCCGGTGCTTTGCGGAGACACCATCTCTCACGCCATGCAGGCCAATGTGTACGAGGGCCTGTATGAGTACGCCTACTTGAAACGGCCGATCGAGGTCATTCCGTGTCTGGCCGACAGCATGCCTGAGATTTCTCCGGACGGTAAGACGTATCGCATTCATCTTCGCAGCGGCGTCTTTTATGCTCCGAACCCCTGTTTCGGCGTCGACGCCAATGGGCACGCCAAGAGCCGGGAAATGCGAGCCAGCGATTTCGTGCTGAGTTTCCTGCGTGTCGCCGACAGTAATTTGCCCTCGCCACAGGCATGGTCGTTTTTCAGTGGCCGAGTCGTAGGGCTGGATGCGTACCACGAAAAGACGCAGAGCTACCGCCAGGGAGATTTCTCCCGTTACGACCTGCAGGTGGAAGGCATCAAGGCTCTCGATGACCTCACGCTGGAGATAAAGCTCACCGAGCCGTTCCCGCCGCTTGTCTACGTGCTGGCCATTGCGTCGTACTGTCCGATGCCGCCGGAAGTGATCCACTACTATCTGGAACGCACGCCCGCCTATGCCCTGACGCCGGAAGGTCTGTACCGGCCCATTCCGGGCGGTGGTGCTGAAATACCTATGGTCAAGCGGACTGCTGAACTCACCAGGCCGGAGATGGCCGTCGGCACGGGGCCTTACGTCATTACCTTCTTCGAACGCTCGGGTCGAATCATCTTCGAGCGTAACCCGCTGTTCCGCGATGAACGCTATCCGTCCGAGGGTGCCCCCGGCGACAAAGAGGCTGGCCTGCTCGCTGACGCAGGCAAGCGCATACCGTTCATCGATGTGCTTTGCTACGACTTTATCCAGGAGGAACTGCCCACTTGGCTGCGATTTCTGAGCGGCCAGCAGGATATCAGTCCCATTCCGCGGGATGCTTTCAGTCAGGTGATTACGCCCGACAAGGACCTCGCTGAAAAATGGAAGAAGAAGGGCATCCGTCTCGTCACCTACGACTCGCCGGACGTGTTCTGGCTCGGCTTCAACATGGACGACAAGGTGATCAAGGCGAGCAAATCGCTGCGGCAGGCGATGTGCCTGGCCTACAACGTCGAGGCCTACGTGGACGTCTTGTTTAATGGGCGCGGCAAGCGGGCGGTGAATATCCTGCCGTCATCGTTCCCGGTCTATAAAGAGGCCGGCCCCGGACCTTATGCTCACTACGATCCAAAGGCTGCCAAGGCCAAGCTGGCTGACGCAAAGAAGGAACTGGCCGCCGCCGGGCTGTTGACTCCGCAGGGCCAGATTCCGGAAATCGTCATCGATTTTGGCGGTCTGGATGAACTCTATCGGCGGATAGGCGAGTTCACCCGTCAGCAGTTCGAAGCCATCGGCCTGAAGGTCAAGATTCAGCTCAATGACTGGCCCACCCTGCAGCAGAAGGTGCAGAACAAGCAGACGCAGCTTTACGCCATGGGCTGGAGCGCTGACTACCCGGATCCGGAGAATTTCCTGCAGTTGTTCTACGGGCCGAACATCGACAAGGGCACCAACTCGGTCAATTACCGCAATCCGAAGTTCGACGCGCTTTACCGCAAGATCGTGGTCATGCCCGATTCGCCCGAGCGGCGAGAGATCTGTGCCCGCATGGTTCGCATGCTCAACGAGGACGTGCCCGTTCTGCTCATGACCGAGCCCGTCTACTTCGTGCTGACCTACGATTACCTTCACAATTACAAGCGACATCCTTTTGGTTACGGCATGGTCAAGTACTTACGGCTGGACGAAAAACGCCGCGAACAACTGAGGGGGGATTAGCATGGGCGCTTATGTAATCCGCCGACTAATCCAGGCTGTCTTCACCATCCTCGGTGTGATGCTGGTGACGTTCTTGCTGTTTCGGGTCATCTCGGGCGACATCGCCGCCGCCCACCTCGGCCCCAAGGCGACCATCCAGCAGAAGGCCGAGTGGATGCACAAGTACGGCTACGACAAGCCGCTGTTCGTGGGGGCCAAGGTAGCGCCCTGGCACGGGCAGTTTTGGGATGCTCAGTTCTGGCACTACATCTACACGACGGCCACCTTTCAGACGCAAAGCATCATCACCAACGAGAAACTGTCATCGATCATCGCGCGACGCGGGCCGTATAGCCTCGCCTTGACCGTGCCGATTATGGCCCTGGAGTGGGGCATCGCGCTGCTGGTGGCCACCATCGTGGCCTACTACCGCGGGAGCATCATCGATTCCGTTGGCGTGTTCCTCTCTGTGCTCGGCATGTGCGTGCCGTACCTGGCCCTGATCATCGGCGTGCAATACCTCATGTTCCAGATCAAGCCGAGCGCGGCTTACGGGATTGCCAATCCATACAACATCTTCG
>JBJKSL010000176.1:0-3613 GCA_046704145.1 Phycisphaerae bacterium | reverse complement strand
CGCGCCAATAATGCCGATCCTCAGCTTGTTAGTATCCATGGCGCTTACCATAGCCCCTCGCGCTAGCCTCCGTCCAGCCACACCGCCCAACTCGCCCCAACCGGAGCCCCAAGCCTGTTCTACAACTGAACCGACCGACTCTTTCCCATCCGAATACGGATCTCGCATCCGAATAGGTCTCCACGATTCTCCTCTCCCTGGAACTCTGGAACCCTGGAACCCTGGAACTCTGGAACTCTGGAACCCCCTTTCCCCACTTTCTCACTTTCCCACTTTCTCACTTTCCCCCGTTCCCACCCCTACCATTGAACTTGAGCAACCGTGGCCCTCTGCTCTGGCTGATAGCTTTCTGCAAAGACGAAGCCACGGGAGACGGCCTCTGGCTGATAGCTGAAAGCTGACAGCTGATAGCTTTTTTGTAAAGACGAACCCAAACGCCATCATCGCAGGATTGAGTTAATGTCAAGCAAGGCGGCGACTTACATGAACGAGACTGAACTCCGTCTACCCGAGATCACCAAAAACATCATCCGCATGACCACCAAGGCCGGCTCAGGCCATCCCTCCAGTGCCCTGTCTCTGGCCCACTTGGTCAGCACCCTGATGTTCAAGCAGATGCACTACGACCCCAAAGACCCCTGGAACCCCGGCAACGACCGCCTCGTCCTCAGCGAAGGCCACTCCGTCCCCGTCATCTACGCTGCCTACGCCGAACTCGGTGGCGTCGTCGGCAAGAGCCGTCAGGATGCCCGCGAACTCAAGATCGAGGACCTCGATACCCTCCGCGAACTCGACAGCGTGCTCGACGGCCACCCCAACCCCGCCGAAGGCTTCCCCTTCTTCGACGCCGCCACCGGCTCGCTCGGCCAAGGCCTCAGCGTTGGCGCCGGACTGGCCTTGGGCGCACGCCTGTCCAACATCGACAAGCGCATCTTCGTGATCATCGGCGACGGCGAGTCCCGCGAAGGTCAGATCGCCGAGGCCCTCGACTTCATCATGGACCACAAGCTCACCCACGTGGGCCCCATCTTCAACTGCAACGGTCAGGGCCAGGCCGACTACGTCTCTCACCAGCAGTCCGCCGAAGTGGCCGCAAAGAAACTCTCCGCCATCGGCTTCGACGTGCAGGTGATCGACGGCCACAACCTCGAGGAGATCGACGCCGCACTCACCAAGGTCGGCCAAGGCAGCGCGCCGGTCGCTATCGTGGCCAAAACACAGAAGGGCTGGGGCGTCGACGCTCTCAAGGACAAGTCCAACCACGGCAAGCCGCTCAAGCCCGACCAACTAGCCGACGCCGAGGCCAGCCTGGACAGGACCCTGGCGAGCCGCGGGGTTCATCCCCGCGCTTCTGGTGCGGGAACTGACGCTGGTGCGGGAATCCCTTCCCGCACCTCCGGCGATCGCGCACCAACGCCACCTCCCCCGCACCCGGCACCCCGCGCCCCGCACCCCGAGAGCATCCAGGTCATGCCCTTCAAGGACGCCTGCGAAAAGGCCGGCCTCGCCGAGGCCCTCGCCAAGAACAAGCTTGCCACCAGGCGGGCATACGGCGTCGCATTAATGTCACTAGGCCATGCGGACGAACGTATCGTGGCCCTCGACGGAGACGTCAGCAACTCGACCTTCTCCATCTTCTTCGCCAAGGCCTTCCCGCATCGCTTCTTCGAGTGCAAAATCGCCGAGCAGAACATGGTCTCCGTGGCCGTCGGCCTGTCCGCCGCCGGCTACATCCCCTTCGCCAGCACCTTCGCCAAGTTCCTCTCTCGCGCTTACGACCAGATCGAGATGGCCGCCATCACCCGCGCCAACATCAAGCTGGTCGGCTCGCACTCCGGCGTGTCCCTCGGCGCCGACGGCCCCAGCCAGATGAGCCTGCCCGACCTGGCCTACTTCGGCGCCTACGCCACCGCCGACGACGGTCGCGGCCACCCTGCCTGCACTGTCTTTCACCCCGCCGACGCCATCGCCGCCTATCACCTGACCGTGCTGGCCGCCAACCTGCACGGCCTCTGTTACGTGCGCACCCATCGGCCCGACGTGGCCATGCTTTACGCCCCCGGTCACAAGTTCGAGGTCGGCGGCTCAACCGTCCTCGCCGAAGGCAACGCCCTAGCCGTCGTCGCCAGTGGCTACATGACCACCGTCGCCCTCAAGGCCGTCCGCGACCTCGCCAAAGCCGGTCTCAAGTGCACGCTAATCGACGCCTATAGCCTGCCGCTCAAGGCCGAGCCCATCCTCGCCGCCGCCCGCAAAGCCAGCGGCAAGATCCTGGTCGTCGAGGACAACCTCTCCGGCGGTTTCAACGCCGCCGTCGCCTTGGACGCCGCCCAAACCGGCGACGTGACCGTCCATTCCATGACCGTCCCGCACATCCCCAAGAGCGCCAAAACCGGCGACGCCGTCCTCGCCTCCCTAGGCCTGAGCGCAAGCGACATCGCCGCCCGCATCAAGCAACTGGCCTGACCGAGAACAACTCGCCTGATCGAGAACGAGCCGCCTGACCGAGAACGAATGGCGAGCCGCCGGGTTTATCCCGGCGCTTTCTCCTCGCCCCAGAGTTGCCGGACCACCATGCATGTATATTTGGTATCCGCCGGTGCCTCGCGCTTCGCGAGGGGTGGGGGATATGCAAAGGATGTAATACCAAGCGGACTTAGAACTTGTGCTCGCCGCGGCGACCCAAGCATTGTCCGCCCAGGACTTATGAGCCACTCGCCGCGCACACAAATACGTAAATGCGTATAAACTCAACTCGACAGCGGTCGGCCGGTGAGCTTCTCGTAGGCCTCGAGGTACTTGCGAGTGGTGTTGGCGACCACGTCGTCCGGCAACTTCGGTCCCGGCGGCGTCTTGTCCCAGTCCAGCGTCTCCAGGTAATTGCGGACGTACTGCTTGTCGAAGCTGGGCTGATCGTGGCCGGGTTCGTACTGCTCGGCCGGCCAGAAACGCGAAGAGTCGGGCGTAAGCACTTCGTCGATGAGGATCGGCGTATCGCCTTCCAACGCCCACTCGAACTTGGTGTCGGCGATGATCACCCCGCGCTGCCGGGCGTAGGCGGCCGCATCCTTGTACACGGCAATACTGTTGTCGCGCAGGGCATGTGCGGTCTTTTCGCCGACGATCTCGCACATGCGTTCGAACGAGATGTTTTCGTCGTGGCCGCTGGCCGCCTTGGTCGCCGGGGTGAAGATCGGCTCGGGCAACTGGTCACACTGCTTGAGGCCGGCGGGCAGCTTGATACCGCAGACCGTGCCTGACTTGCTGTACTCTTTCCAGCCGCTGCCCGTGATGTAGCCGCGAACCACGCACTCGATGGGCACCACGTTCAGCTTGCGCACAAGCATGGATCGGCCGCGCAGTTCCGGCAGATAACGCTCCAGCCCGGCAGGGGCGCGATCTTCGATGACCTCGATAAGATGGTGTCGAATATCCTTCAGCCGTGAGAACCAGAACGCACTGATCTGCGTGAGCACCTCGCCTTTGTGCGGCACGCCGTTGGGCATCACCACGTCAAACGCGCTGATCCGATCGCTGGCGACGAACAGCAGCTTGTCGCCCAGGTCGTAGACGTCGCGCACCTTGCCGCGTCGGACAGGATATTCGGTAATGT
>JBJKSL010000175.1:0-3278 GCA_046704145.1 Phycisphaerae bacterium | reverse complement strand
CTCACCGTCCCTGCGGACAGGACCTTCGAAAACGTACTGCGAATGGTGGTCGGAGATTCCGGCAAGTATTCCATCGACCCAGCCCGAAAGATGATCATCCTCAAAGCGCCGCCACAGGTGGTGAATGCGGTCGAAGAAATGATGGGCAGGCTGGCGGCGATGAACAAGCAGGCGCAGAAAGAGCAGGCCGAGCAGCCTAAGCAGCAACGACGGCTTCGGCTGGTCTGGCTGGTCGCCAAGCAAGGTGGCGAGCCAGTTGTGGGCCCCCAAGGCAAACTGCCCGAGCCGCCATCGGATCTGGCTCCGGTGCTCAAGGAACTGGCTTCGATAGGCGTGGCAAACCTTGGCTTGGTCGCCCAAACTGTCGTGTCCAGCTCGGACGGCGAGTTCCAAGTCGTGGCGGCTCCGGATCTTCCTGTCGGGGAAACAGAGGTGGTCAACTGCACGATGAAGGTAAGTGGAAACGTTCGAAGCAACGGGTCCGATCTCAACGAGATCCAACTCTCAGTGCTGGTTGATTCGAACGCCGGTCTGGCGAGCCACGGTGGGCAAGGCTGTGCTGGGCCCCCGCGCGCCCTGTGTAAGCTCGACACTTCTGTGGCCGCGCCGACCGGCCAGGCTGTGGTCATCGGTGCGACGCCCATCGGGCAGTTGAGTTCCGTCTTCGTGCTGCAGATTCTGCCCGGCAATTAACTCTCGCTGATGTGTGAAACGAGTTAGGAGCGACCCAATGTGACGTCAGGTCGCCACTTTTTTTGTATTTAATTCGAATTCGGTATAATGCTCTTGGCGGTGCGATGCTTCGCGGCGGCGATCATAACGTCTTGCAACGGATCAATTTAGGGACTACCGCAAGCGTGAGCCGATGTCGCCGGGGGCCAATCGTCCCGAGGAAATCGCGACAGAAGGTGCAATAAGTAGCGGCCCACCTGCATTATTTCTTGTGTCGATTTAATGCACTGCCCGGCGAGGCGGGCTATCGGCTGGCGTGCACAAAGCGGGCTGGCAGGGAATCCGGAGCGGTAAATGCCGGAACTGAAAAAGAACAGGCAGGCTCGTCCTACGATGCAGGCCGTCGCTGATCCAGGCGTCTCCCGGGCGACGGTTTCGCTTATCCTCGCCAATAGGCAGGGGCTCGTGGATCGATTCAAGCCGGAGACGGTGGCGAAGGTTCGCGAATGCGCCGAAGAACTCGGCTACCGTGCGAATATCATGGCCCTCAGCCTGCGAGCCCCGCATCCCGCATTCTTCGGTTTGATTCTGCGCGGGCCGGGGACCGCCCATCCGGTTTCGTGGCACCATCAGGCGTTTGAGGCGGAGTTCCTGGCCGGGGCGCTTGAGGCCTCGCGAGTCCTGGGGCTGTACCCGGTGCTGGCCACGCAGGACTCGCCGGATCCGGAGGCGGCGATCGGACGCGTACGGGGCGTGCTCGACGGCGGTGTGTTCGGAGCAATTCTGCGTTCGCCTCGGCGCGAGTTGGTCAAGGCCATCCAGCGGCAGATCGAAAAGCAGTTGCCGGTGGTCGTTGTCTTTCCGGAAGATCACGCGGCCATAACCAGCAACTGCATCGATGTGGACAACGTGGCTGCGGGGCGGCTGGCGGCAGATCTGTTGCAGAAGGCACATCGGCGGCGACTCCTGCTGATTCAGGATGAGGTCACGTGGGAGGCTACCCGGCTACGAAACGAGGGGTTCATGAGCATGGCTCGGTTGGGCGGTGCGCAGATCCAGGCTCTTACCGTTCCTGGAGGAACTGAGAGCACAGAGGTCCAATCGTGGCTGGCGCAGCGTCTGGCGGACATTCGGCCAGACGGAGTATACGCGGCGGCTTCGGTCACGGGGGTCGAAACGTTGATGGCCTGCCAGGCGGCGGGGCTGAAGGTGCCGAAGCAAACGGCTCTGGTGGGCAGCGATGCGGCGTTGTGGTGTGCGCCGGGTCTTCCCGCTATCACCTCGGTCGACATCTCGTGGCATAAAGTCGGCGAACTGGCCGTCCGCAAGATGGTGGAACTCCAGGAGAAAGAGGAGTGGACGTTTGCCAACGTCGACTTGCCGCCGGAGGTGCGAGCCGGTGGGACGTGTCCGGTGGCGGAAGGATGAAGAATGAAGGCAGACAGAAACGGGGGGCTGCCAGTGTGGATGGTTTTTGGGGATCGGGGTATATTGCCGGCATTGATCGAGGATTCACATTGGAGGGATACGCATGCCGGCCAACTCAGCTTCGTTCTGGACGCGGTTCGCGAACCTGTTCAAAGGCGGCAAGGATGACGTGCTGGAGTCGGAGAGCCTGCCTGCGGTAGGCGATGACGGTTTGCTGGCCGAGCCGGCCGATTATCCGGAGCCAGGCGGTGCCGAGGGCGACTCCGCGGAGCGAAGCGTCAATCCGCTGATGCGCTGGAGCCGCAAGGAGCAGACGCTCGTGAAACTCCAGGAAGGATACGAGCGGGTCAGCCAGGTAGTCGAAGAAATCCAGAAGCATCTGGCTCAACAGGGCGAGCGCACCGACCGTATCTGCACCTCGCTGGAGCAGTTGGCGCGAGCCATGGGCGACATGCCCGCACTGAGCCGCCAGCACGCCCAGAGCCTTGATGCCATCGCCGGCAACATCGAAGCCGGCAACGTCCGCATGCAGCAGCTCGTCGAGTCGGTCGGCGAGATCCCCAAGGCCAGCCGAGCTCAGACCGAGGCGATCAACGGTATCAAGAGGCAGTTGGAGGTCGCCGGCGAACAGAACCTGGTCACCTTCCAGACCATGGAGAAGCTGAGTGGCGCAATCGCGGCCCTGGGTGAAGTCAGCACCACCCAGATCGAGTCGTTGCGTCAGATGAACGCCAAGACCGACGATCAGAACGAGCGGCTCGGCAAGCTGATTTCACGTCAGAACAAACGCTTCATCATGCTGTTCGTGGTCACCATTCTGTTGGCGGCAGGGGCGATAACTGTCGCAATCGTGGGACTGTCGCGAGGCTGAGGCGCCACGCTGTTGATTTTTCCATCTCGTAGCCGCCTTGCAACGCCGGAACGTCTGCGGTATGCTCCTGTGAACAATTTCACAAGCGGGCCCAGTCTCAGCAACTCTGAACCGCATCTTTTGACTCACAATGGGCCCAGCAGTGACGACTGACCGTGCGGCGCACGGTTTTGGGTCTGTTTTTGCAGATTTGGCGGCAACAGCTCCGATATCTTCCCAAAGCGAAAGAATGGGGCACTGCCGGCCCACAATTCCGTATTCGCTTAGGGGCAAGTCCCCATGGCCCGCGAAATGTGCAGCGGACGCA
>JBJKSL010000174.1:0-5588 GCA_046704145.1 Phycisphaerae bacterium | reverse complement strand
CAGCAGCTTTATCAGTACGTTCAGTATTGTCAGTCGAGGATGCCTTGGCCTTGACGGCGTCGGCCTGCTGACGGGTAGCTTCCGTCGGATGCCCACCGGCCAGCACGTAGCGACCCCCTGCAAGCAGCAGCGAGGCTGCTAACAGTACTGAAAACGCGACTTCCCATTTCCCGGCCTTTACAGTCTTCATAGCAGCGAGTCCTCCAGTTCGTCCGCCGATCACAAGCACGGCGGTCGTCAGGATGCTCAGTTATCGTCAAAGTGGTCCAAATCAGCCCAGAGGGACTGAAGCGAATGAAGAATGCTGAATGCAGAATGTTGAATGCCGAATCAAGCAGAGGACTTCCCGCGCCGCCTCCGCAATGCTGCATTCTGCATTATGCAATCTGCATTCTCTTCACTTGTTCTGACTTATACCCGCAGCACGGTGCTCCAGTTTCATGACTTCTTCAAGTAACGCAGGTTGCGTCTCTTCGGTTAGCGGCACGCATTCGCGTAAGGTCTTGGTCAGCTCGTGGAAGTAAAGTGTGCCTTCCTTTTCCGAAACCGCGCCTTTCGTGCTGACCAACACCAGGGTCCCGCCGTAGAGAGTATCGCCGACTTCGACCCGTTTGTCTTCTGCATTCTTGTTTCTGGGATCCTCGAGCACCACCTCCTGCCCCCGAGGCGAGCTCACGATCCGCGCCAGAACCAGATTGGCGTCCGGCGGAGGCTGCTTGGCCGGGGGCGGCGGCGGCGGCGTCACCGGCTTGTAGCCCGTAAACGAGACCACGTCGCCCTGCGTCCGGACGTTCTCGCTATTGATCGAGTCCACCCGCCAATAGTACTTCTTGCCCTCTTCCAGCGGCCGAGGCGACCGATACGAGGTCGAATTCTCGAGCCTAGTCATCTCCGGCGGCGGGTTGGTGTCCCCGAAGTAGACTACGTAGCTCTTGGCATAGGCAGCCTGCGACCAGCGCATCTGCGGATCGCGGATGTCCAACTGCCCGTTCGGCGTCGGCACGAGTCCGGCCACCTTGCCCGGCGGCGGTACCGGCGGAGTCCACGTCTCGAAGACTTTCCGCTTGACTATTTCCAGGTAGTCGTCCACGTGGGCAAACTTGGACCGCGTGATGACCGCAGCCGGCTGGCTGGTCAGATCCACCGGCACGACCCGCGGCAGACCACAGTCCTTGCTGTCCGGCATGAGCAGCGTGGTCAGGTCGGCCGTGAGCTTCAACGTGTTGGGAGGAGTATTCTTGTCCGTCTTGCGATCCACCTTGACCGTCTCGCACCGAATGAGATACGGCTTCTGATGCAGCTTGAAAAGGAAGGTGAGGATGTTGCTCAACTGCCCTTCCGCCGTCGCCGTGCACGACAACGCTCTGAACCCGTTCTTGCCGATCTTGTTGGTGCCCCGAATCTGTACGCTGGATTTTTTCAGGCCGGCGGACTGCGCGAGCGCGTCGATGTCCGGCCGGAACAGGGTGGCCCCTTCGTTCTCGTCAGTGGCCAACGTCTGGCGGCCCAGTTCGGCCCACGTCTGCTTGCCCAGCTTCAGCCGTCGCAGATCAGCCTCGATCTTCTGCTGGTCTTGCTGCTTCTGCTGAATCTCCGCGTCCAGGCTGTCCAGCTTGGCCACGTACTGGTTCTTGACGGTCCGGGCTGCAAACAGCACCAGGATCGCTCCCATTGCCCCTATGAGTGTTTTTTCGCGACGGTTCATTAAACGCTCTTTGAGCCTCGCCTGTGGTCCTTCGTCTGTGGATATACCGCACGGACGACGGACCAGTAAAAACTGGCCAAGTTACCTCTTCTTCTTTTTCGGCTGCGGCGCCACCGAAACCACCGTGACCGTGACCTCGTCCGAAATCGGATATCCTTGCAACCTGTATTCGCCCGCCTTGTTGCCTGCACGGGCTTCGAAGATCGGATGGCCCTTCTGGTCCACAACGTCCTGGATGGCCTCGACCACCTTTGCGGCAACAAACCTGTCAGCGGCCGCCAGATGCAAGGTGATCTCGCCTTTGGAGCTATTCGCTTCGAACTTCGTAATGAAACAATCCTTGTTCGACGGAAAGACCGCGGCGATCTTCTTCAGGTAATCGATCCAGATCACATCGCTGTCCTGCCAGCTGTTAAGGTCGGCAATGCGTTTTAGAGCCTCATCCCGGCTCTTCTGGTCGGCGTTGATCAGGCGAATATTACTTTCCACTGACTCCAATTGACAGTTGCGGTTGCGAATCGGCTGATATGCCACCACCACTATCGCCGCCGCGAACATCGCCGCCGTCGCCGCCATGACCGGCCGACGCTTGACGCGTTGACGGTGCTCCGCCTCCGGCTCCTTGACGTGCAGGAAGTCGAAACGCTGCGCGTTTTCTCCAAGATTACTGAGGGCCAGGCCGATTGCCGCCGCAAACGGAGTCGGCGAAGTCGCCAACTCCGCTTTCCAACGGATAGCCTGCGGCATCGACGGCAACTGCGTGGGAACGCTGAACCGCTCCTCGACCGTCTGCAACAGCCGCTCGTTGACGCCTGTTCCCGACAACAGGATTCGGTCGATCATCGAGCCTAGATCGGTCGCCCGGTACGCCGCAATGGTACGGCTGACTTCTATGAGCAGATTGTCCATCGGCCAGTCGCCGGCAATGGCGGTGCTCGCGTCACCATTGCCGCTCTCACCGTTACCGAACTCGACCGGCACAGCCACGGGGGCAGCACGCGTGTACATCAACTGCCCATCGCGGAGGATGTTGATTTCGGTCATGGTCGGGCCGATGTCCACCATGACCACGCGTCCCTGCGTCAGTTCCTCGGACGCCTGCATCAGCCGAACGTTGGCGTAGGGCCGTAGTCCAATGCGATCCAGCGTCAGCCCAGCGGCCGCGAACACCTGCCGATAGTACTCCAGGACGTTGTTACGAATCGCCGCCACCCAGACGTCCCAGGTTGTGGCTCCGTCCTTGGGCACCACCGCAAAGTCGATGACCGCCTGATCCTTGCTGAACGGCAGTTCCTTGGCGATCTGCAGGTGCACCATCGCGGCCAGTTCGTCCATGGTGCCAGCCGGCAGAGACAGGCGATTCAGCACGGTGTCCTGTCGCGGCACGTCCACGATGGCTCGCCGACAACGAATGCGGTGCTCGCCAAGCGTGCGCCGCAGGAAGTCACCCAGCACCGACGGGTCGCGCACGTCCAGCCCTTCGGGCACCGGCGCCAACACCGCCCGGCGAACGACCGCGCCAGTACGCTGAAAGGCCGTCTCCAGGATCCGGACCGACCGCTCGTCCCAGTCGATGCACAGGATTTCGCGTTTACTTTTCCTGAAAAGCAAAGCCTTCACTCCTCTCGTCGTCCTTGACCGGATAGCCAATACCCAGCGAGCTTATGTCGCGATAGTACAGTAGCTGGGCGATCTCTCCTCTCATGTCAATAACCGCCTGAATCCGCCGGAAGGTGCCCACGTGATCCGCAAAGCCAATCACGTCGGCCGTATACTGCAGCGACCTCGCGGTGAGCTTGTTGGAGATCATCGCAAACTTCTCCGGCGACAGCGCCCCAGAGGTCACCACCCACGCCGGCGTTGTCTTGTCCGCCCCCTGCATGCTGCGGCGACGCGCGACGATAGCTTTGGCCTCCTCCTCCGTCACGCCGATGATCGACTGCAGCACCTGCTCCGGAGCGGTGTTCACGTCGATCAGCCCGAACTGGATCTGCCCCGGCTGCCCGGTGGTCAAGCGATCCATCGCCGCGTTCATCTGCTCCGGCGTTATCTGCAGCGAGATGGGCGTGCCTTTATCCTCGGACGCACTACCGTTGTCGCCAGCCTTGTTGCCCGCACCCGCGCCGCCGTTGTTTCCTGGCCCATTGTCGCCGGAGCCGTTGTCAGTTCCAGTGTCAGACCCCGTATCGGCATTGTCGTTGCTGCCGGCACCTGAGTTGCCCCGACCACCGGAGCTGCCGCCATTGTCCCCACTATTGCCGCCGGTGTCACTTCGGCCGTTCCCGCTGTTGCTGTTGTTCCCCGACGTTCGCCCGCCAGAGCCGGTACGATTGCTGCTGCGACCACCGCTCGTGTTTCGGCCGCCGCCGTTTCGGTTGCCGGAAGCATTCTCCCGATCTCTCCCGCTCCCGTTGCTCCCGGTCCTCGAACTGCCGCCTTGGCCCTGCTGATCGTCTCGGACCGACTGCTCAGTGCGAATCGCCTTGTTCTTGCGATTGGACTTGGAGTCATTCTCATTTGTGGAGTCTATGCCGCCGTCGCCGCTGCCGCTGACGTCCAGGCTGGTGCCGACGTTTCCGGCGTCGGAATTCTCGTTTGAGTTTCCGTTGTTCCCGCCGCTGTCGGTTCCCTTGTCCTTTCCGTTGTTATTACCGTCGTTGTTCCCGTTGCCGCTGTCGTTATTGTTGTCCTTGTTGTCGTTGTTGTCGCCGTTCTCAGCATTGTTACCGTCGGAATTGCCGTCAGAGTTATCGTTGTTGCCGTCAGCGTTCCCGACGTCGGTGCCATCATTCGCCTGTTCCGTGTCATCAGAGAGCCCGGCGGTGTTCTCAGCCTTGACCTGCTCCTTGTAGGCGGTGCGTACCTCGTCCCAGTTCGAAGAGCCGTCCTTGTATACCTGCAACCCCCATAGCTCACCGATGCTGTGGAACTTGTAGCCCTGCTGCCTGACCTCAGCAAGGAAGTTGATCAGCTCGTCACCCAGTTCATCCCGCAGGAACTCGAACTGCTGCGGAGCAGTACCGTCCGCCAACTTCTTCCAATCAAAAGTGTTGATGTTGAAGCGCACTCGATTGTCGTTGGCGATGTTGCGATCCATCGAGTAGACAGTGAGGAAGGGCTCCATGCCGCGGTCGAGCTTGCCGTCGCCATTGTCCGGCGGCCAGGCCCCGTCTCGGCCGTCATCCTCGTTGGCGTCCAGGTAACCGTTGCGGTTGTAATCTTCGCCGAACAGGAAGTGCCCGTTCCAGTTCTTGACCATGAGCAGCTCTTCGACCGACTCGAACGGCCGATTCTTGCATGCGTAGTCGAGCTTGCCCATGTACCAGGGACTCTCCGCCCCGGTGGTTGAGGTTTGCTTGTCGTCCGAATCCCGCCAATCGAGTATGCAATCGACCAGCGCTTCCGGAGGCGTGTCCCCGAGATCCATGGTCTTGACCAACCGCAGCAGTTCTCCGCGGGTGGCGACGTTGAGGTTCAGTTTGCTGGACTCGTCGGTCAGGCCATAACGAATCGTCACCCGATCTTCATCCAACTGCTCGGAAGCCACCACGCTGAACCGCCAAGCCGGCTTGTTCGGCACGGCGTCCTTGCGCGTCGGACTGTCCGAACCGCCTATACCTTCCTTACTGCTGTCCGGCATCCAGACCGGCATTCGGCGGAACCAGTCCGGATTGTTGTACCACATGTCCATGTCCGTCCGGTTGGTTCGCAGCAGAAACTGTACCACCGACAAACCCGACTCGGCCGCCAGCCGCGCTTGCTGGAGGTCGCCCATGGCGTCCGCGCCGAGCAACTCCGCCTTCATCCGATACGAGAAGCTCGCCGCGATCAGTGACAGAATGGCAATGATCGCCAGCACTGCTAGAAGCACTATCCCCCGCCG
>JBJKSL010000173.1:0-5562 GCA_046704145.1 Phycisphaerae bacterium | reverse complement strand
GCTCATACTGAGCCTGGATCGCCAGATGGGCGTGGTCGAGAATATGCTCGTAGCCGTCCGGCAACTGTCGGACTCGCAGGCTGCAGCAAAACAAAAACTGGAACCACTGGTCGGCAAGAGCGTCCTGCTGGCCAAAAGAACGGAAGCGAGGATGCTTGAAGTGGTCCGCGTACTGGAGAGTGCTTACCAACAACTCGCCCGAACACCTCATCGGCCGGGCGACGCCGAACGAGCCCAAAAGGCCGCCCGCTACTTCGCTTCGATACTCGACCCGGAGGAAGGCTTCACCGGCACCGGCCTCGAGCATCACTTTCTCCATGAGGTAATCGTACAAACACAGCCCACCGTCAGTAATCCCGAGAAGTCGAACGGACACGCCAGCCCGAAATCGAACGACAAGGGGTAAAGTGCACAAAGGGGAACCGCACCACCCGCCCGGGCTTGAATAAAGTGGCGGCCAATCCTGCGGTTGAGAGTTCATGCTGAAAAAATTGTCGCTTGTTGCAGGAGAGTTCGAAAAACCGGTTTCCCACTGGGGGAAGATGTTCTTCCTCAGTGGGCTCGTCGGCGTACTCGCCGGCTTTGCAGCCGCTCTACTCGAACTGGCACTGAAATACGGATCCGAAAAACTGATCGGCGGCTTTGTACACACAGCCGGCCCCCATATCATGATGTTCAAATGGGGCATCCTCTTTCTCCCCGCTATTGGCGGACTGTTCAGCGGCATCATCGTCAGATTGCTCTGCTCCAAGGAGCATGAGCACGGCACCAATCAATACATAGCCTCGTTCCACGAGCGAGCCGGCTCCCTGCAACTGCGCGGCCCAGCCGTCAAGGCCGCCGCCTCCATTGGCGTGATTGCGTGCGGAGGTTCGGCCGGTCCGGAAGGCCCCATTGCGGCCTTGGGCGCCGCCATCGGCTCGGCTGTAGCACGGGTCATGAACCTGCCGCCCCGACTCCGCCGAGTGCTCCTGGTAGCCGGTTGCGGCGGCGGCATCGGTGCCATTTTCCAGTGCCCGCTGGGCGGTGCGCTATTCGCCGCCAGCGTCCTGTATCGCGACCCCGAGTTCGACGCCGAAAGCATCGTGCCCGCCCTGGTCGCCTCTGTGCTGAGCTATTCGACCTTCATCGCCTTTCCCAATATCCGCGGCCACATGCTGCAGGGCGCCGATCACCTGCGCTTCTCATCCGCATGGGAGTTGCTGCCCTACCTGGTCCTTGGCCCCGTTTGCGGACTGCTCAGCATCTTCTACAGCTACTCCTTCCGAGCGGTGGAAAAACTCACCGCCAAGGCCCACCAGATTCCATCCTGGTTGGCGCCGGCCGTGGGCGGTCTGGCCGTCGGAGCTCTCGGCTGCGTCCTCCCCCAAGTAATGGACGGCCAATACCACTTCATTCAGAACGCCATGGACGGCCACCTCTTCACGGAGGCCGCAGCAAAGACCTGGTGGACTTGGGCAGCCCTCTTCGGAATGGTGGCCCTGGTCAAGTGTATCGCAACAGGGTTCACCGTCGGCAGCGGCGGAGCTGGCGGCCTGCTCGGTCCCAGCGTGTTCATCGGCGGTGCGGCCGGGGCATTCGTGGGAGCACTGTTCGAGGCCGCCATGCCCGGACTCTTCCCTGAAAACCTCCGCGGTGCACTTATCGCCGTCGGTATGGCCGGCGTGCTGTCCGCCTCCATGCGAACGCCCATGGCCGCCATCGTTATGGTCACCGAGATGACCGGCAGCTATGGCTTGATCGTGCCACTGATGCTCGTATGCGTGGTCGCCTACGTGATCGGCCGTCGCTGGGGATTGAACGATTCGCAGGTGCGATCGACCTCCGAGTCCCCTGCCCACGCCGGCGACGTGCTCATCCACATGCTGGAAGGCCTGCGAGTCCGCGACGTCATGGATTGGGTCTGGTCTTATCAGGCTCAGGTCTCCAGCGCTCTGCCGGACATGCTCTCCGCCGTGCCCTCCGGGGCTCGACCGGTGTTCGTAGTGCTCGAAGAACAGAAACTGGTCGGCATCGTCACCAACTCAGATATTGCCAGAGTGGTCAGCCAGCCGGGCCTCTCTTCACTCTTCATCGCCTCCGACGTAATGCGAACCGACGTGGTGGTCGTCCAGCCCGAGTTGAGTCTCTACCGCGCCCTGGAACTCTGCACCCGCACCGGCTACAACGTGCTGCCCGTCGTGACCAGTGAAGGACAATTCCTTGGCGTACTGCGGCGTGACGCCATCCACGAGGCCGTGCGTTCTCGATTTGAGGACCTGCGCAGCCTGCTCCACCAGGAACACGGCGGCCTTACCGCCCTCCATCAGGATGCCCAGCTGTATCAACTGGTGTTGGGCGTCTCCGCCCCACAGGCCGACACTATCCAGCGTATTCCTGTGCCCCCGGACGTCATTGGCAAGTCCCTGCGCGAAGCTGACTTCCGCAAGAACTATCGCGCACAAGTCATCGCCGTTCAGGGGCCCGACGGCAGCTTCGTCTGCCCGCCCGACGTAAACTGCCCCTTGGCTGACGGCCAAATCCTGCTCGTCATCCAGCAGAGCAAGCCGCCCGAATCCCAGAAAGCGGAAGAACTCGCCAGCACCGGTGAGTCCAATTAAAATGCAGTGATAGCCTCCGTCACGACTACACTGACAGCGAAGGCCCAATGTCTGACTCGCCCGCCAACTCGCTGAAGCCGGACCCCGACGCGGAGCTGGTACGCTTGGCCCGCCAAGGCAGCCTCGAAGCTTTCGAGCAGCTTGTGGCCCGCCATGAAACCGCCATGTACACGCTGGCCATGCGTATGCTGCGCAACCCCCACGACGCACAGGATGTGGTCCAGCAGACCTTCCTCAGCGTGCTGGAAAACCTGGAGAAATTCGCCGGCGAGTCGCAGTTTAGAACCTGGCTGGTCAGAATCGCCACCAACCACGCCCTCAAGCTCCTGCGAAAAAAGCGGGGCCTGCCCACCACCCAGGAGGCCCCAACCACGGAGGACGACTCCTCGCAGTTACCGCACCCCCAGTTCATCGCTCCGTGGCGCGAGAACCCCGGCCACGTCGCCCAAAGCCGTGAAACCATGCAACTGATCTCTGACGCTCTGGATGAGCTGGACGAAAAGTATCGGCTGGCCTTCATCCTGCGGGACATCGAGGGTCTTTCCGTCGATGAAACCGCCCAGGCCATGCAGATCAGCCCTGCCAACGTCAAAGTCCGCCTCCTGCGAGCCCGCCTGATGCTCCGCGAGCGCCTCACCCAAGCTCTCGGCGACCCGCACAGACGGATCACCGCCGACCACAGCCACCACCAGTAGAAAAACTCAACTACTCCTGCATGAACGCTCGGGCGGCGTTTTCAATGTAGCACAGCCGCCCCCGGCTTTTTTTTCGAAGTAGCACAGCCGCCCCCGGCTTTTTTTTTCAGTGGCACAAAAACTGGCCACACCCTGACCGCCTTTGTAACCAAAATGCTGCCTCGCGGATCAAACCTGGAGTGCACGCTCTGGCACGGGCCCATCAACCCGATTGCGCCAAAGGACGCGAACGCGTATGAAATGCGAAGACCTGCTCAAAGCGATGAACGAGTACGTCGACGGCCAACTCGACCCCGCCATCTGCGAAGAGTTCGAGCAACACCTCGCAGGCTGCAACCCCTGCCAGATCGTGGTCGATAATATCCGTAAGACCATCACGCTTTACCGAGAAGGCAAACCCTACGAGCTGCCGCTGGATTTCCAGAACCGGCTCCGCCAGCAAATCCGAGACATGTGGAAGGTGCGACAACAGGAAACGAGGAACCAGTCATGACCAAGGCTGCATGGCGATCGACCGCCCGTTGGACAGTTTCGAGCCTGGCCGCCATCGCCCTCATAGTATTGATGCTGCTTTGGCTTGCCGGCACGTTCAAACCCAAAATCTCGCCGACTGAGGCCGTCGCAGAACCCGTGGCCGAACTCGGCGGCCGCCAAACCGCCGAGGTCAAGGCCACCACGCGCCCGTACGCCGAATGGGCCGTCGGATCGACCGAAGCGGTCTACGAAACCACGCTCGGCTCGCGTCTGTTGGCCAAGGTTGTGGCCGTCCACTTCCACGCGGGTCAACTGGTCAACAAGGGCGACGTGCTGATCGAACTCGACGACGCCGACCTGCGAGCCCAACTCGACCAGGCCACCGCCGTAGTCGCCGCAGCCTCCGCAACCTTCGATCAGGCTAAAACCGAGTACGATCGGATCAAGCAACTGCGCGAACAACAGGCCGCCTCCCCGCTGGAGCTCACTCGCGTGACCAACACCATGCGATCCACGCAAGCCGATCTCGAAAGAGCCAAAAAAGCCCGCGTAGAAGCAGAAACACGCCTGAACTACGCGACCATCCGCGCTCCGATGACCGGCCGAATCGTCGACAAGCGCGTCAACGTCGGCGACACCGTCTCGCCGGGCGAGCCGTTGGTCAGCATGTACGACCACACGCACATGCGTCTCGTGGCCGTCGTGCGTGAGTCACTCGCCCACCGCTTGTCCATCGGCCAGACCGTCGGCGTGCGTGTGGACACCATGAACAAGACCTGTCAGGGAAAAGTCGAGGAAATCGTACCCCAGGCCACCGCTGCCACCCGCTCCTTCCAGGTCAAGGTTGCCGGCCCTTGCCCGCCAGGCGTGTACCCCGGCATGTTCGGACGACTTGAAGTGCCCCTCGACCCGCAGAAAGTCGTCTACATCCCGCAAAAAGCCGTAATCGAGATCGGCCAACTGACCATGGTTGACGTCGTCGACCACAGCACCGTCTCACGACGTCTGGTTCGGCTCGGCCGCACCACGAACGACGATGTCGAAGTCCTGAGCGGATTAAAAGCCGGCGAACAGGTGGCACTGAATTAAGGCGGGACTGTCAGAGCCGGGCTCTGTGAGCCCGGTGCACATCCAAGTGAACGTGTTTCCGGCCGCAGGGCACCGGGGTCAATAGACCCCGGCTCTGAAAGAGCTTCTTTATGCAACACAACACGACCATAGCCATCGTCAACAAGTTCCTGCGTTCGAACTTGTCGATCATCCTCATCCTGCTCTCGCTGGCTATCGGCGGTGTCGCCCTGTTCATCACCCCGCGTGAAGAAGAGCCACAGATCGTCGTCCCGCTCGCCGACGTCTTCGTGCAGTTCCCCGGCCGCTCGGCAGCCGAAGTGGAACGCCTGGTCAGCACCCCACTGGAAAAGCTCCTCTACCAGATCGACGGCGTCGAGCACGTCTACTCAATGTCCAAGCCCGGCCTGTCCATCGTCACCGTCCGCTACTACGTCGGCCAGGACCGCGAGCGCAGCCTCGTCAAGCTCTACAACAAGATCGACCAGAATCGCGATATCGTCCCCGAGGGCGTCACCAGTTGGGTGGTCAAACCCATCGAAATCGACGACGTGCCCATCGTCACCTTGACATTGACCGGCGGCAATGACGACTACGCCTTGCGCCGCGTCGCCGAGGAAATGGCCGACCGCCTCGCACGCATCGACACCATCTCACGCGTGCAGATCATTGGCGGCCGACCTCGCGAACTGCTGGTGAAGCTCTCACCCGAGAACATGGCCGGC
>JBJKSL010000172.1:0-4297 GCA_046704145.1 Phycisphaerae bacterium | reverse complement strand
CGTTTGGACAGATCCACGCTGGCTACGCTGGCCGCCCCACCGGCTGCGGCGGCGACGGAGAACGCACAGGTGTAGCTGAACGTGTTCAGCACGCGCTTGCCCGCGGCCATGGCGCGCACCCAGCGGCGGTTGTCGCGATGCTCCAGGAATAGGCCCACCGAGAAGCCCTCGTACGGATGGATCGTGTACTGTAGGCGGTTCTCCACGATGCTCAGCTCCGGCGGCACCGGCTCGCCCCGCCACGGCTGCGAATCGGTGTGCAGCGTTTGCACGTCGGCCGAAGCGGCTGCACGATCGGGCACGAAGACCTTGCGGTAGACGGCCTTGGCCCCCCGCCGTTGCCGCAGGCGTTCGAGGGCGGCGGCGAGTTCGGCTTCGCCAGGCAAGGCGTGTCCCGGCAGCACCTGTACGATCAGCACGTCGCCGAACTGCTCGACGACCAGCCCCTCCAGGCCGTCTGCGCGGCCGTGAAACAGCCGCAATGCGGTGGTGTCTGCCAGTTTGAGCAGCGGCTCGCGCCTGGCGAGTGCCCCATCAATGAGTCTGTCGATATCCATTGCAGCCAACTATATGCCACCTTCGGTCAGGGACCAAACTCGGCTGCCCCTTACGCCGGGGCGTGACACAGAATGGGGGTCGCGGGAACGGATTCCCGCAATAGTGGCTGCGGGAAGGGATTCCCGCACCAGCGGCCGATTCCTGCACCAGTGGCCGATTCCCGCACCAGTGGCCGATTCCCGCACCAGCGGCCGATTCCTGCACCAGTGGGCCGACCGGAGTAACATCCTTTTCGGGGACTTTCGTACCTGGGTGCAGACCTACTACCCCTGTAACAAGATCAGGATCCGCGATCCGCGTGTTTTGGCTCCACGGTTGCGGTTGCGTAGAATGCGGGCATGGCGCTTTTGACGCGGCCGATTCGAGTTTTGGCGGACCTGGTGCTGCCCGCCGGGTGCATGCTCTGCGAGCGTCGCCTGGGTGCGGGCGAAGGGCCCTGGTGCGTTGATTGCGCCTTGAAAATTGGCCGCGCCATTCAGGCTCCCTACTGCCCGCGGTGCGGGCTTACGGTGGCGGAGCCTGCTAATCTTGCCGACGGCTGTAACCTTTGCCGCATTCATCCCGTCGGGTTTGACGGTATCGCGCGAGTCGGTGAGTACGACCGGGCGATACGCGAGCTCGTTCTGCAGTACAAGTTTGCCGGCCGGCAGCGGCTGGACCGGCCGCTGGGCGAGTTGCTGGCCGCCGCTATCCAGTGCCAGCCCTGGGCTTGCGAGGTGGAAGGCCTCGTGCCGGTGCCGACGAGTTGGCGGACGCGGATGGGGCGGTCGTTCAGCCCGGTGACGACGCTGAGCAAGCAGGTTGGCCGGCAACTGGGTCTGCCGGTGCTGCCGTTGATGGCGGAGCAGGGCAAGCAGCGGCGGCAGGTGGGGCTGGAGTCGGCGGATCGGGCCAAGAACGTTCGGGGGAAATATCGGCCTCGGTCTGCAGCGACGCCGACTGGCAGCATGCTGTGTGTGGTCGATGACGTTTCGACCACGGGGGCAACGTTGGAAGAAATAGCCCGGGTGCTCAAGAAGGCGGGGGCGACGCGGGTTTATGCAGCGGTTCTGGCTAAAACCGATCCTGGTCGGGCGCGGGAACTGGGGGCCTAAGCCAAGAAGCCAAATCTGAGCTCTTCCGCCCTAAGTCATTTATATACCACGACTTCCCTCGTTACGCGTTTACGGCATGGTGGCTTCGCTTCTGCAGTTTCAATGTGCGCTGCTCACGTGGAGGCCAGGCGAATACGCTGAGGCCAAAAGGCCGTAGGGATAACGCGGGCAGTGCTCCGATGATTGGGAGACGATCATCGCGAGGCGAAGTAGGAAAAGGAAGGCGAGCGGCAATATGGGTAACAAGTCTGGATGAATGTTCTGGGCCGAAGGCGAGGTCAGGCGTGAAACGACAACTAAGAGTGGGCTGGGCTGTTGTGCTCGCGTGGGGATTCTGCGCGGTTGCGATGGCCGCTGCGCAGAAGGATCAGGAGGTCGTGGGCAAGTCGGGAGCTTTGACGGGGCAGGCGCAGGCGGTGCTGAAGGTGGCGCTGTCGAATGAGGGCTTGCGTTTTGCGGAGACGGGTGAGGTGTTCGCACGCGGGTGCTCGCCGGCGATGGTGACGCTGGGCAATGGCGAGTTGCTGGCGGTGTTCAGAGGGGAAGATGGCTCCAAAGGGAGCAGCCTGTTTGCATCGCGGTCGCGGGATGGCGGCAAGAGTTGGTTGAGGGCGAAGCCGGTGGAGGTTCGCGGCTTGCCGGAAGGGGTACGGATTGGGGGCTTTGACCTGGCGGTGATGCCGAGCGGGCTGGTGCGGATGTACTTCGTGGCATGCAAGACGAGCGGGAGGGCACGGGAGCGGGCGGCGGGAGCGATGGTGTTTTCGGCGGTGACGCGGAATGGTGGGGACTTCGAATTGGATCGTGAGGTTCGGATCGGCCTGCCGGCCATGGGAGATGGGCGGTTGGCGGCGTTTTGGGGGCCCAAGCAGTTGGTGCTGCTGGTGATGGGAGAGCTGAATGACGACCGGCTGGAAGCCGGTCCCACACAAGATGCCGGTCGTGCACACGTGCTGCAGTTTGGGTCGAGCGACGGGCGGATTTTCGGGAAGCCGGAGCGGGCTCGGTTTGCGGGGGCAATCGGTGACGTGGTGCAGTTGGACCGGTACCACTGGCGGATGTACGTACCGGAAGGTGGCGAGATTCGACCGCAGATCTCCAGTGACAGCAGGCGATGGCGTGACGAGAAGGGAGCTTGGCTGCGCGCGTTTGGGGCGGCGGTTGCGCCGCTGAACAACCAGAAGTTCATAATGCTGTTCGAGGTGCCTGCCAGCAAGGAGGATGGGAATGCAGCGATGTTGGCATGTGGGCAGATGAAGGAAGAAGACCGGCAAGATGCCGGTCCCACACAAGAGCAGAAAGCAGGCCAACTGGACTCTGGTCCGACACAGGACGGCGGTGCTGCACAGAAAGGCAGTGATGGCACTGGGGCACAAGGCGACGAGTCAGGAGGGACATGGGACAACTTCACCGCTGCGGAGTTGACCAGCGAGCTCGGAGAAAGCCAAGGAGGTGCAGACGACATCCAAGGTGCGATGGCTGAGGGTGCGGAAGGTTTTGCTCCGCTGCCGGACCTGCGGAACAAGTTCGATTATGTGGGGTGGTACGAGCAGAATCTTCTCGAGCCTGAGGGCGATAGTGCTTACCAGAGCTACGCGCCGATGCTCAAGCAACTGCAGGAACTGCCGGCTGACTCGCTGAAGAATCAGTACGACATGGATAAGCCGCTGGTACGGCCGGAGCCGTGGACTCCCGGCGAGCATCCGGACTGGGAGGCGTCGTATGAGGCCACGCAGTCGCTGCTGCAGCAGTTTGCGGAGGCGAGCCGGGACCCGCGAGGGTGGAGTTCGCCGATGCGGTTCTCGGAGAACACGCTGCCGGAGGACCAGACCATCGTGAGCTACTCGCTGCCTTCACTGAGAGGTATGCGGAGCATGACCAAGGCCACGCTAGGTGCGGCCTGGCGGACGGAGGATGGGACGGTCCCGCCGGAGCAGATGCGCAGCGCGATCGAGACCTGCCTGGGAAACGTAGGTCATCTGCAAGAGGGGGCGACGCTAATCGAACGGCTGGTGGCGGCGGCAGAGCGGGGCATGACCGACGATACAGCGCGGTGGGCACTGCAGGAGGGGGTGTTCTCGAATGCTGACGAGATCGAAGCGACGCTGAACGTGCTGGAACAGCGGGACGTGGAGGCAGTGGATGAGGCGGGGTGGATCAAGAGCGAGCAGGCGATGGGGATGGATCTGCTGCAGTATCTGTTTGAGCCTTCGCAACCGGGGGGCGAGCCTGCGATTCGTGAGGATCGGCTGGAAAAGATCGGGCTGATGACGGGCAGAAATGAGCAGGACGAATTCACGCAAGAACTGAAGAGCGCCACGGCGGCGGATGCGCAGGAAGCCGTTCAGTTGATGGATGGGTACTGCCGCTACCTGGACGAGCTCGAACGGTCGAGTTGGCCTTATGCGATGCCGGAGAATACTAACGACAAGGCGGAGGAAATCGTCAAGAAGCAGAGGCTTACGGGACTGATGCTGCCGGCGGTGTCGCGGGCGTACGAACTTAGGCGGCGGACGGAGGCGAATCGGCGGGCGACGCGGCTGGTTTACAGCGTCGAGGCGTTCAGGGCGAGGAATGGCCATTATCCATCGTCGCTGGATGAGCTGCCGCAGGAGCAGGTGGCGGACGTGCGGACGGATCCGTAC
>JBJKSL010000171.1:0-3612 GCA_046704145.1 Phycisphaerae bacterium | reverse complement strand
AGTCACCACGCGCCCCCCACGACGCCCGACGTTAATACGCACCGGCCCGCCCGAGATCTTCACCGTCTCAAACGTGCGCGCCAGCTTCCGCCGCGTGCACCGTGAACTGCGTATGCCGAACGTAGTCGTCTCGGCGAACAGGATCCCCTCCACCTGCTCGCGAATGTGTGGTGGCACCAGCACCGTCAACTGCACGCCCGGCCGATTCTTCTTCATATGTATCGGCGTGGTGAAGACGTCCAGCGCCCCAGCCGCGAACAACGCCTCGTATACGTGCCCGATCACCTGGCCGGTCACATCGTCAAAGTTGGCTTCGAGTACAACGACTTCGTCCTCTTCCTCGTCGTCCGTGCCCGCCGTTTCTCCGACCATCAGCCGCAGCACATTCGCTCGCCGGGCCCCGTCGCGGCGCCCCGCTCCCACTCCAATCGCCGAAATCTTCATTGCCGGTAGCGGCCCAAAATTCGCCGCCAGTGTAGTCAGAATCGCCGCCCCGGTCGGCGTGGTCAACTCGCCCACCTCGTCGCACTCAGCCAGTGGCACGCCCTTGAGCAGCATCGCCGTGGCCGGCGCAGGCACCGGCATCACGCCGTGCTCGCACGTCACCGTCCCGCTGCCCGTGGCGATTGGCGAACATCGCACCTCTTCGATGCCAAGCTTATCCAGTGCGATGCACGCTCCCACGATGTCCACGATCGCGTCGATCGCCCCCACCTCGTGAAAGTGGACCTTCTCGACGCTTGTGCCGTGAACCGCCGCCTCTGCCTCGGCCAGCCTCGTGAATACCGTAACCGCCCGCTCCCGGATGCGAACCGCCCGCTCTTGCGGGAATCCCCTTCGCTCTTGCGGGAATCCCTTCCCGCAAGCATCTCCCGCGGGCAATTGCATGTTTTCGATAATCTCAACGATGTGTTTGAGGTGGCGGTGCGGCTTGGGTACCGCCGGGTCCACACGCACGTCGATCTGCGTAGCGGCAAAGCCCTGCTTGCGGATGCCTTGCGCCTCCAGCGACCAGCCCGGCACGTTCAGCCCGGCAAGCTCGGCCCGCAGCGATTCCACCGGCACGCCCGCATCAATGCAGGCGCCCAGGATCATGTCGCCGCTGGCTCCGCTGAAACAGTCGAAATAGCCGATGCGCATAGACGTTCCACCCGGTTGCCATCCCCGCTAGCTGCTGAGTGTACGCCCGGCGGTACACCTTTGCAATCGGCTGAAACTTGAACCCTGAAACTTGAAACCGTCTTCTGACCGCACCCCGCGCCCCCCTTTTCCATCTTGATTCAGCATTCAACATTCTGCATTCTACATTCTCTTCGCACGCCCGCCCTGTTCGTCTATAATGGCCGGTTCCCGAGGCACCGGAGAACTTACGCATGGCTGGCAAATTCGAGATCGGCGAGCGACTCCCCGAACTAGTCGACCGCGTCGTCGGGAGCTACATGAGCGACGAACGCACGCGGCACATCGACCGGGGCTATCTGCCCAGCCGCGCCGAGATCATCTGCATCATCAAACTGCTGCTGGAACTGGTCTACCCAGGCTACTACGGCCGCCAGAACCTCAACCGCACCAACGTGCGCTTCCACGTGGGCGAGGTCCTGCCGCGCCTCGGCGAGAAACTCTACGACCAGATCTACCAGGCCCTCTGCTACCAGCAGGAAATGAACAGCCCGGCCGACCCCTGCCGGCAGGATTGCGACGAGCAGGCCCGCCAACTGACCATGCAGTTTCTCGAGAAGCTGCCCGCCATCCGCGAAATGCTGGCCGGCGACGTGCAGGCCGCCTACGACGGCGACCCCGCTGCCGTGAACACTGATGAAGTCATCCTCGCCTATCCAGGCGTGCTGGCCATCACCATCTTTCGCTTCGCCCACGAACTGCACGTCATGAACGTGCCGCTCATTCCGCGCACCATGACCGAGTGGGCTCACCAGATGACCGGCGTGGACATCCATCCCGGGGCCAAGGTCGGCCGCAACTTCTTCATCGACCATGCTACCGGCGTAGTCATCGGCGAGACTTCCGACATCGGCGACAACGTCAAGCTCTACCAGGGTGTCACTTTGGGAGCGCTGTCCTTCCCCAAGGACGAGCGTGGCCGACTCATACGCGGCACCAAGCGGCACCCCACCGTCCGCGACCGCGTCACCATCTACGCCAATGCCACCGTGCTGGGCGGCGAAACCATCCTCGGCGAGAACTCCATGATCGGGGCGTCGGTCTTCCTCACCTCGACCATCCCCGACAACGCCATGGTCCGCCTCAAGGATCCGGAACTCCGCGTGCGTAAACTCCGCTCCGGCCAGCCCGAACCCGAACACCCCTGGGTGCTCGATTTCCAGATCTAAAACGGAACCACGGAAAGAATGGAACCACGGATGGACACTGATGAACACGGATAAGAGTCAATAACCATCCGTGTTCATCGGTGGTTCTACATGCTAAGTCGCGATTAGGCGACATCTTTTCTTAGCACCGCGTCAACTTGTTGACGCAGAACTGCCGGCAACAAGTTGCCTCGGCCCTTGGAGGGGATACCTGGCGCCGCGGAATCGCGAACAACGGTTTAGAATCTCGCCGGCACCTGGTATAGCGGTGCCATCGCACCTGCCAAGAGGCCCACGATGGCCGCCGTTGCCGCCATCGCCGCGAGCATGGCCACAATCCCCAGCAGCGGGCGTAATGGCCTCACCACCACCGCCGCTATTCCCAGCAGCATCCCGGGCGCCGGCAACATAGGCAGCAACGTCCGGTGATTCAGACCCATCCGCACCCAGTGCGACGGCTCGCGCTCCATGCTGTGCAATGCGTCAGCCAGCCTCGGCAGCGCCAGCTTCGTAAGCGCCAACGCCGCCCCAAACGCAAATAGCGACAACGATATCGCCCTTATGGAAAGCGACAAAGGCCAGTTTCGGCGGGGGAACAATCCCATGCGATGAAACGCCCTCGTTAGGTTCGTATGCTCTCAATTCCCGTTGTCGAACGTGAAAGCCGATGGGCACAGCTTGTTCAGCACACACTCGCCGCACTTCGGCTTCCGTGCCGTGCAGATCTTCCGCCCGTGCCAGATAAGTGCATGTGCCGTGAACGTCCACTCCGCTTGCGGCAGCACCTGCATGAGGTCCTGCTCGATCTTGCCGGCGTCCTTCTCGTTCTTGCTGGTCCAGGTCAGCCCCAGCCGCGTAGCCAGTCGGCCGACGTGCGTGTCCACTACCACGCCCTCGTTCTTGCCGAACCACGTGCCCAGCACGACGTTGGCCGTCTTGCGTGCCACCCCTGGCAGATCGACGAGCTCGGCCATTTCCTGCGGCACCTTACCGCCGTGCTTCTCAACAATGGCCTTGCACGCCCCAATGATGCTGCGCGTCTTGTTGCGGAAGAATCCAGTCTGATAGATGAGCTTCTCGATGTCGGCCGGGTCAGCCGCCGCCAGCGCATCCGCACTGCGATACTTGGCGAACAGCGTCGGCGTGACCCTGTTCACCGTCTCATCCGTGGATTGGGCCGACAGGATCGTCGCGATCAACAACTGCAACGCGCTGGCGTGATGCAGCGCGCACGTCGCCTCCGGGTAGGTCTTCCTCAATGCGGCGATGTTTTTGCGAGCTCGTG
>JBJKSL010000170.1:0-3132 GCA_046704145.1 Phycisphaerae bacterium | reverse complement strand
CACAGACGTCGGCGAGCAGGACGGTCAGGGTTGCAACGGCTTCCCCGGCGAGCATTTCCCCGTGCATGACCTCGAATTCGACCTCGCCTTTCCCGAACGTGATGGTCCCGTTGTACGAGGCCGAAAGGACCGCCTTCACCATGCGGTCGAAGACCTCCTGCAAGGCTTTGAGGTGTTCGTCGTGGTCGCTCAGCAGTCGGTCTAACTGCTCCTGGATTCGCATGACCTCCTGGGCGTTGTTCTCCAACTGCTGTCTCAGCTTGTCGAGGTCTTCAAATGGGTGCCGCCCCTCTCGGATGGCCTCCCATCGCGCGAGTTCCGCAGCGGTATCAGCAACGGCCGTGATACTGGTCTCGACGCCTCGCAACTCCCGGATCTTGGCGTTGCGCTTGTCGAATAGATCCTGTCTCTCGCCCGCAAGGTCGATCGTGCGTTGCCGCAATTCCGCGATGCCTCGGTCCAACGAGGCGACGGCCTGCTCACGCTCGGCGAGACGTCTTTCATCGTGGGAATTATCAGCAGCTTGCTTGAAACTCAGACGTGTGAGGAAGTCCTGAATGTGCGTGCATTCATCCAAGGGTATCTTGGCAAAGCTGCACATCCTCTCGGCGGGGATCTCCGGCGCCTGCCGTTCTGCTCTGCGTTTCGCGAGCGAGTCCCGCAACTCGGCCAGCATGCTTGCCGGACTCTCACGCATCCGCCGCAAGTGCTGCAACTGGCGAGCGGCCTCGTTCAGGGCGCCGGAGAGAGTGGCGATCTGCTCGTCAAGTTCCTTGATGTCGCCGGTCAGCTTTTGTTGTTGCTGCCCGAAAAGGGCCTGATGATTCGCCGCTCTTTGAGGGTACGCGAACAAGCCTGATCCAGCATCCATCGGGTTGGTCTTGGGATCGACCTCCAGCAACCGGGCCATGTCCGCCATCAGCTTGGTGCACCAGAACTCGGGCTCCTTCATGCACGCGGCAAGCTGTTTTTCGAGTGACTCCTTCCTCTTTTCCAGTCCCGTGAGTTCTTCCTGTAGCTCGACCTCCCTGCCGATCAGGAGGCCAAGTACGGCCCGGATCATGAACAGGCTATCGCCTTTGCGCTTCGGGAAGGTCGGCGTCTCGGAGTTGCTTCTCGATGATCGCCAGGACCATAGCTCCTGGAACCTTGCCTCTTGGTCGCGAGCGCACCAAGCCAGGAGATGCTTCCAGGTGATCGGCTTAGCCGAGCTTGGGGTCATCCCGGCAACGAGGTTCTCCAGAGCCGCATCCTCAAGCTCCTTCTCGTAAACCTCGGCGCTGCTGGCGTTATGACGATCGTCGAGCAGTTCTTCTAGCGTACGATCCTGGAGCGCGTAGTGGCGGGGACTGTTGCCGATCGGCCGGGCCACGGCCCAGCGAGTACCAGCCACATGCACCTCGGCAGCTACATAACCCTCGGGAAAGGCGGCACGGATGCGTTTGCGGGCGGTCTCGGGTGCGAAGGTAGCCTCCCCCAGGCAGTACCGCAGCAAGCGACAGAAGCTCGTCTTGCCCACGCCGTGCCCCAGCACCACGACATCATCTCCGGCGTCAGCGTCCTCATCGACGCCCCAGACGATGTTCAGCCCTCGATGAAGAGGAACGTCACGAATCTTCTCGCCGGTCCGCAAGGACCGGAAGATGACAAGGCGGCTCACCCACACAACCGGCTCGGTCCGCTCGATCCGCAACTGGAACTTGGGTGCCTTCTTCACGAGTCTTCACCTCCGTCACGCCGACGCTCTCCTCTCCTGCTGAACTCGCTGCCTGATCGCCTCTGCCGCTTTCGCCGTGGACTTCTGGATCTTCGGCAAAGCCTTGAGCACTAGTTTCAGGAGTTCACGATCCAGCGGCGGGAGTGTTGATCGAACCTTATCGAAGCGATCGCCTGGCCTTAGCTTCTGACCACCGGTCCGGTCGATTATCTCGACGGCTCGCATACCTTCCACGAAATCGCGGACATCGCGCCATCCCAATGTTTGCTCGGTAGGCATGGATGCTTGTGCCATGCCATTGATGGCTCTGCGAAAGGCGGATTTGTCAGCACCGGCAAGGTATTCTTCGCATAAGTCGGGATGCGCGAACAACGAAGACACCGCGAGCAGGCATGTCTCGGTCGGGATCTCGGGTGACAGGTCCGCGAAGTCCATGGTGGCTGCGCAGAGCACCTTTTCCAGATCGGTACGCGGATACTCTGGATTGACCACCATGGGTCCGGCTTGCACAGCGGGACGTGATGCGTCTGGTCGGACTTCCACCTGAGCATCGATGCCGCGCTGCGATAACGATTCCTTGATCCCGAACTCGACCGTGTTCTCGCGGATGGCGCCGTCGGCCTTCGCCACCACGTTTACATCCACGAGCACCTCGGCGCCCTCATTGGCCAGCGGTTCAATGACCTCCCGATAGATGTCCGGCCACTGCTCCCAGGGGACACGCATCTTGATCCGTACCCAGTCAAGCCGCCGCTCGCCCTCAACTATCTTGGGATTGTCCGGTGGCGGCGGGGGTACATCGATATCCGGGCCGGGGCCAGCGCCGCTGCCGCCCGACACAACGGTCCCGCCAGAGGGTTGCCCGCCGTCTGAGCCCTTCGGTTCGGGCTTGGGCATCAGTTCCTCGGCCAGAGCAGGACGCAGCAGCCAGGCGGACTCGCTGAGATCGATTGCATCCGCCGGGAGGGACGCGCGGAACCTGATCACATCAAACTTCTTCGTCTCGCCCTCGCCCTGGGCATACGCGAACGTGCCGCGTTCAACGCCTCGGGCAATGGATTCCTGCAACACGCTCGGGCCGGCCAGCATCGGAAGATGCGTTAATTGTGTAAAGTACCCCGCCAACTGCTTCACATTGAGCACCGGCTGGTCATCCAGCCACAAGCCGTACCGCTTCCCAATAAGCAGGGATGGATCGAGACGTTCCAGCAGCTGCTCGTTGTCCTTCAGCGTGCTGTAGACCCTGTCGCTGATAGTCGTTCGGCCATCGTAAGTGGCCAGACCCATATCCATCACTCGCAGCGCCTTCTTGTCGGTCGGCACGATCACGTGCCGGTACACCTGAGCCAGCCTTGACGGCAACCCCGCCTCAGCGTCCTTCAGCCGCCCCGCCAGATCGGCCAACTGCTCATTGG
>JBJKSL010000169.1:0-2912 GCA_046704145.1 Phycisphaerae bacterium | reverse complement strand
CTATACGCAGTTTGGTCCGCTTCTCGACGTGCGCGTGCAGGTGCTCAAGAACTACGTCGATCCGGTTGACGACAAGAAGCTCCTCAAGGGAGCGATCGAGGGCATGCTCGAGCACCTCGACCCTTACTGTGCGTACTTCACCGAGAAAGAGCACGAGCAGTTCAACAAGATCACCGAAGGGCAGTTCTACGGCGTCGGTGTGGAAGTCACGCGATTGCCGGGCGAAGGCCTGCTTGTGGTCAGTCCGATCGAAGGTAGCCCGGCGTTCCATGCCGGTCTGCGAGCGGGGGATCGCATCACCAAGATCGATGGGAAGAAGACGGACAACATGGCCCTCGAGAACGGCGTGGAGATGATCTCCGGCAAGCCGGGTACCGCGGTGACCTTGACCGTCGAGCGTCCCACGACGGAGGAGACGTTCCAGGCTACCATCACCCGCGGGCTGATTACCGTGCGGACCGTCCGCGGCTGGTCGCGCGACGCTGATTGGAACTGGGACTACCTAATCGATCCCAAGAATCGCATCGGATACATCCGCCTGTCGCGCTTCGAAGGCCAAACCACCGAGCAGTTCGAGGACGCCGTCAAGGAGCTTCTGGCCCGCCATCGCATGCGCGGGTTGGTGCTTGACCTGCGCGACAATCCCGGCGGACGACTGGATGTGGTGGTCAGCATCGCCGACCATTTCATCTCCGAAGGACGCATCGTCAGCGTACGCCACAAAGACAACATCGACAGGCCTTATCTGGCCACGGGCAAGGATGTCTATCCTGATTTCCCCATGGCGGTGCTGGTCAACCGTGGCTCGGCCAGTGCATCGGAGATTCTGTCCGGCGCGCTGCGCGATCACGGGCGGGCCACGCTGGTTGGCGAGCGTACCTTCGGCAAGGGCTGCGTGCAGGAACTGATTCCGCTGGAGAACAACAACGGGGCGGTCAAGCTGACCACGGCCTATTACTTCCTGCCCAATGGTGAGCGGATTCACGGTCGGGGTGTCGCTCCGCAGCACGTTGTGGATCTCACGCCTGCCGAGCGGACCGAACTGGCCGAGTCGCAGCGTGCGGTGTATTCGACATCGTCCCCCGTGACTACGCAGCCGGACTCACAGCCGGCGACGGCCACCGCCACCGCGCCGGCACCAGAGAAGGTGCGTTACTCCATTATCATCGATCGGCAGCTTCGCGAGGCGCTCGATATCGTTCGCGGACAACTGGCGACCCGGCCCGCGCCTTGATGACAATGGAAAAGAACCCTGACGCAGTTGCCCGTCTGGCCGGTGATCTCGAAGACGAGAACTGGCGATTCCGTTCTTATTTGAAGATGGTCCGGTCGCCTGCGCGCATCGACCTTTTGGCCGAGCAGTTCGGCCGAGAAGCTGCGGCGCAGATGGACTGCACGGCCTGCGGGGCCTGCTGTCGCGACAACTGCGTACCGGTCACCGATGAAGAACGCAGGCGGCTGGCGGCGCGATCCGGACTGAGCGAGGCAGAGTTTGAGCGGCTGCACATGACGCAGGACGACGATGGTCAGGCGGCGATCGATGCGCGGCCATGCCTGTTTCTGCAGGGCACGGTGTGCGCCGTGTACGAGGATCGGCCGGAGCCGTGTCGCGGCTATCCGTACATCGGCGGCCACCTGGCCTCGCGGATGATCGGCATCCTCGAGCGTGCGGCAGTATGCCCCATCGTGTTCGAGATGCTGGATCAACTCAAGCGGGCCACGGGCTTCAAGCGGTACGCGTAGTGCGTCTCATGGCAATAAGGAGTCACTCAGGAAAACGGGTGCGTGCAGCAGCGCACGCGATCGAATCCAAGCATGGGCCCCAGGCTCAGCAGGGCCGCGGTGCGCATCGCATCCGATACCGGCCGACAGAGCCATGCGGGTGACCGGCGACGCAGGCGTTTCAACGGCCATAGCGTGCGGTAAGCGATCTCGGTCAGCAGCCGGGCCGAGCCACCGCTATTGTACCGTCGCAGCAGGTCATAGAGTTCGCGGTTGCGGCGGTCGGCTCCGGTCGAGGTCTTGTTCGTGCCGGTCATCTGGTAGACGCTGAGCACGTCATCTACGAGCTTGAATCTGGCCCCCGCCCGCCAGAGCCGCAACCACAAGTCCCAGTCCATGCCGTAGTGCAGGTTCTCGGCGAGCCCGCCAACGCGTTCGTGCCAGTCTCGCCTCCAGAAGCAACTCGGCTGATGGATGGGGTCGTACACGTCGAGCATGTTGAGGTGGCTTGGGGGTACGTCCACGATCCGCGACCGGCCATCGGGGTAGTCGTAGCGGCATCGGCCGCAGAGCACGTCGCAGTCGCCAGGGTTGAAGGCGTCTCGCACTCTGGCCAGAGCACCGGGCATGAGCAGGTCGTCGGCGTTCAGCCATCCGAGGATGTCGCCGGTGGCGTGGGCGAAACCTTTGTTAAGGGCGTGGCTCTGGCCGCGGTCGGGTTCGCTGACCCACCAGGCGAGCCGGTCGGCGTAGCGGCGGATGATGTCCGGAGAGCCGTCGGTCGACCCGCCGTCGACCACGATGTATTCGAGGTCACCGGCGGCCAGGCCGGTTTGGTCGAGCACCGAGCGCATCGCCGTCTCGACGATGTCGGCTTGGTTGAGACAGACGGTTACGACGGAAATCCGCACGCAGAAACCTCGGCACCGGGGTCACAGACCCCGGCTCTGAAGGGTATCGCCGCTCGTAAACCTTGGCACCGGGGTCACAGGCCCCGGCTCTGAAGGGTATCGTCGCTCGCGGACCTTGGCACCGGGGTCACAGTCCCCGGCTCTGAAGGGTATCGCCGCTTGCGGACCTCGGCACCGGGATCACAGACCCCGGCTCTGAATAAGGCTCTGCATCTATATCGGCAAATGGGGGGGCGGCTGCGGAGGAGGAAGAGAAGAGAGAAGGATGAAGAGGCAGAC
>JBJKSL010000168.1:0-5429 GCA_046704145.1 Phycisphaerae bacterium | reverse complement strand
ACGCCGGCGCCCAAGAAAACCCCGCCGGTCCTATCGCCCGTCCGCATCGCCCGGAATCGGAGTTGCCCGCTGTCGAGCAAAAACCCACGGATTCCAACTTGCAGAGTGCAAAACCCACGGATTCTAATCCGTGGGCTTCGACGCTGGTCGAACTGCCCGGGCAGGACGTGCAGGCCGTGGGCATCGATCCGACTACTGAGTATCAGTTCCGCAAGTACGACGATGAACGCGTCGCGGGCAGTATGCTCAAGCCGGGCGACACTGATTCACTGGTGCTCGACCGGCGGCTGGCCAGCTATCTCAACCTGAAAATAGGGGACCGCGTTCGGCTGCGGAGCAGCATCGCGCACCTGGACCGGCCGCAGACTCGCACGGCAGATTTCACCGTCGTGGGCCTGCTCGAACGTCGACAGGTGGCCAAGCAGCAACCGCCAGTGGTGATGGTGGTCCTCAGTCGGCTGCAGCAACTCACCGGTTACGAGGGCAGCCAGTACGATCCGCCGCGCGTCACCAAGATCGACCTGCAGTTGAAGGACACGTCTCGAAAGGCACTTCGGACCACCGAATACCAGGTGCGACGCATCGTGGATGCGCACCGGCAAGGATTCCTGGTCAGTTCATCTGAAACCAAGCTCCGGCAGGTACAGGCTGCCGAAAAGCAGACCGGTTTTGTCTTGCTGCTGGTGTCGAGCGTGGCCTTGTTCACGGCCTTCTTCATTATCCTGTCCACGCTCAGCATCGGCATGTTGGAGCGCATCGGCCAACTTGGCACGCTGCGCTGTCTGGGCGTGACACGGCTCAAACTGGCGATCATCGTACTTGCCGAAGCCGTGCCTTTGGGGTTGGTGGGTATATTGCTCGGTATTCCGGTGGGCATGGCGCTGGCCCGTGCGAGCGTCTGGATGGCGCCGGAGTACATCGGCAAGTTCGCGATCAGCTACGAAGGCCTGGCCCTGGCTTTGGGCGGTGGGGCGATTACTACGCTGGCCGGTGCACTGCTGCCGGCGGCCCAGGCACTTCGCGTTTCGCCGCTCGCTGCTTCGCGTCCACAATCGCGGGCCACGCCGATGTGGATAAGCGTTGTCGCGCTCGTCCTTGGCATCGGCATGATCGCCGCCCACATGATTATGCTGGACAAACTGCCCGCCAACAAATGGCTCGTGCCCGGGTGGGCCATCACCGGTGTCGCGCTGCTGTACTGCGGCTACGCGTTGATGACGCCGTTTCTTGTGTGGCTGTTCGGCCATATCACCGTGCGGGCGGCGGCGGGACTGCTTCGCGTGCGATACCAGTTGCTGGCCGACCAGATCGGCAGGGCGGCCTGGCGGTCGGCGGCCATCTGTTGCGGATTGATGGTCGGCCTGTCGCTGATCGTTTCGCTGGTGGTACACAGTCAGTCGCTGGCGGCGGGTTGGAACTTCCCCAAGAACTTTTGCGAGGCGTTTGTCTTCGTTTCGCCGCCGATTCCACACGTCGTGGCTAACGAAGTGCGACGCAGCGTTGACGGCATCGCCGAAAGCGCCGTGGTTAATGAGAGCATTCGCTGCTCGGTGATGGGCGCGGGCCTGTTCTCCTTTCCCGTCTCGCGTTTCGTGGCCGGCGACCCGGACGAGTTCTTCAACATCGCCAACCTCGAGTTCAAGGCCGGCAACAAGGATGAGGCCGTCGCCAAGCTCAAACGTGGCGGGTACGTGCTGGTCACGCCCGAATTCGTGCGGGCGAACAAGCGAGGCTATGGCGACAAAGTCTATATCCGCGGGGCGAGCGGCTTCGGCCCGGCCAAGGCGTTCGAGATCGCCGGCGTAGTCACCTCGCCTGCCCTGGACATTGCCGCTAATTACTTCAATGCGGGCGGCATGCTGGTATCGGCTTCGATCTACGTGGTGATGGGTACGCTGGCCGATGCACACCGCGTGTTCGGCGTGCCCGATGAGGTGAGTCTCTACCTGGTCAACTTCGATCTGCCGCCCACCACGCCTGCGTATCCGCCGGAGTGTGCGGGTGAGCCGCCAGCGATCGGCAGTCCGGGGGCGATGGTTAAGCTGCTGCAGAAATGGGCACCGCTCATGCCCGAGCGGCGCACGCAGCTACGCGAGATACTGCAACAGTACGACACGTATTTTGCCGCCAACCCTGATGCAAAGCTCTCGTGGGACAGCCTGCCTGTACTGCACGTGTTCCGCGAGAGTTATTCGAAGGTCCTGGGCGAATGGGACAAGCTTTCCCCCGCACAGCGCTGGCAGACTTATCGTGAAGAGCTGGTCATGCAGTTGATCAGTTGGCGGTCGGGGGCCAATTATAATCAGCACGCCTCGGTGCGGGCGCTTAAGCTGGCCATCGATCGCGACCTGCGCAAGGCCACATTGCTGTTCACCAGCATTCCGCTGGTCGCGCTGATCGTGGCCGCACTCGGTGTGGGCAATCTCATGACCGCCAACGTGGCCAGCCGCACGCGGGAAATCGCCATGCTGCGAGCGGTGGGGGCCACCAAGTCGCAGATCGTACGATTGGTTATTGGTGAGGCTCTGGTACTGGGCGGACTAGGCAGTGCATTAGGTCTGGCACTAGGTTTGCACGCTGCGCATGGCATGAACTCGATGACGCGGGCCATCTGGGGTTATCAGCCCAACTGGACGATTCCCTGGGATCTGGTCCTGCCAGGTATTGCCTTCACGGTGGCAGTCTGCCTGATCGCCGGCATCATTCCCGCTCGCCATGCGGCACGCAACAACGTGATAGACGCAATGCAAACGACGTAGTGAGAAACCGAAGAGATAGGTAACGCAAAGTCGCGAAGACGCAAAGAGACTGGCTTCAAGCCGAGTGTCTTCTTTGCGCCTTCGCGCCTTTGCGTTACCCCATTCTTTAGTTTTCACAAGCCGTTCACTACCCTGTGAATCCCGTCCTTGAGCACCCGTTCGCCGAAGTTGAGCACCAAGCCAAGCCTTCTGCCGGTCAGCCGCAGGTAGGTCAGGATTTGTGACTCATAGATCGGGTGATATTGTGTTGTCGCCTTGCATTCAACGATCAGAAGATCATTGACAACGAGATCGATGCGCAGCGGCTGACCGAGCCGGTGACCTTTGTACAGAATGGGACACTCGGCCTGTCGTTGAACTTCGCACCCGGCCTGTTCGAGTTCCCATGAGAGCGCCTCCTCGTACACGCATTCAAGGAGCCCCGGCCCGCCGAGCGTTCGGTGCACCTCGATAGCGCAACCGAGAATCTTGTGGCTGAGGTGATCAAGGCAGAGCGCGTGATCGTCATTGTCCATGCTGAGTGACTCCTGATGAACAGGGAATCGGCTGTGTTCTTCATAGACTGCAGAACTGAAACTCCAAGAGAAGGTAACGCAAAGACGCAATGACGCAAAGAGGGCGTCTTCAAGCCGAGAGTCTTCTTTGTGTCTTGGCGTCTACGCGCTACCCGATCTTCTGCTTGCTTATCGGCGTCCCCCCCAGCAGTACCACATCTGCCTTTCCGAGCGTATCATTTGCATATGGCATGCCGCAACGAGACAGTCTCGTTTCTGAATACGCATGGTCAGCGGCTGGCGGGGCGGTTGGATTTGCCTGACGGCGGCGTACCGCGTGCATTTGGGGTGTTCTCGCATTGTTTTACCTGCTCCAAGAGCATCAAATCGATGGCCTGGATCAGCCAGGGCCTGGGCGAGGCGGGCGTCGCCGTCCTGCGGTTCGATTTCACCGGCCTGGGCCAGAGTGAGGGACACTTCTCGGAGACGAACTTCTCCACCAACCTCGATGATATCGAGTCCGCCGCGGCATTTCTTCGCGAGCAGTACCGCGCACCGCAAATCCTCATCGGCCACAGCCTGGGCGGTACGGCCATGCTCGCTGCCGCACAACGTGTGCCCGAGGCCAGGCTTGTCGTGACCATCGCCAGTCCGGCGGATACGCTGCACATTCGCGATCTGCTGATCAGCGACTATCCGGATCTGCTCGAGGGGGGGCAGGCGGAGGTGAGCTTCGGTGGTCGCAAGGTCCGCATCAAGAAGCATTTCGTTAAAGATCTGGAGTCGCACCGCATCGAGGATGATGCGGCTCATCTCACCTGTGCTCTGATGGTTTTCCACTCGCCTGTAGACGCGACGCTGAGCTTTAATCACGGCCTGCGTCTGTTCCGGGCGGCGAAGCAGCCCAAATACTTCGTCACGCTCGAGGGGGCCGACCACTTGCTGGTCAAACGCGAGCAAGACGCCCGCTACGTGGCCGAAACGATCGCGGCCTGGGTGCGTCGGTATCTTGCGTGAGCTTGTCTGTCACCCGCGAAGATGGCGCAATGCGAAGGCGCTCAGCCGCGAAGAATACGTATCGTCTGTATGTGTTGCTCCCTGGCCGCCCGTCCTGTATCGTTCATGCACATTTGTCTATGCTTTCCACTTTGTGGAAGGATCATGCCGGAGGATGTGCTCATGACAGGCTGGGGCAAGGAATCTCATTTGCGTTGGATTCTTCTCTCTGCACTGCTTTCGTTTGCAGTTGTCACGTCGGCGTTTGCTGACTCGGCGCGCGCGGTGAAGGAGTGGAAGTTCAACCGCGCTACGCAGTGGGGCGGCTGGGTGCCATGCACGGCCATTCAGAATGTTGCGTTCGACGACGATGGCGTATCGCTCGATGCCACCGGTAACGATCCGCTTATCACCGGGCCGTTGTTCGAGCCCCAATCGGCTAACAACCAGCAGTGGGTTGAAATCGACATGGACTGCCAGCAGGCCGGTCGTGGCGAGTTGTTCTACACCAACAAGACCACCGGCAAGTACAGCGGTTTTGAACCAGACTGGATGAAGCCGTTCTGGTTCAACGACGCCGGACGACAGACGATTACGGTTTGGCCGTTCTGGGAGGCGTTGGGCAAGGTCATTCGTCTGCGGTTCGATCCGCCGTCGCAGCATTGCAGGCTTTACGCCATCCGCATCATGGAGTTGCAGGGCGCGGGCGTGCCAACACAATGGAAGTTCGGCGAGCAGGAGGATTCGTGGCGTTCGATGCACGCCGCCACGCTGATACGCAGTAAGGACGGTCTCGTTGTTACAGCCGGCAAGCCGCAAGCCAGCATTATCACCGCGGTGGAGCCGTTCGACGCCTCGAGACGTTCACTGCTGAAGATCGATGCGGACTGTCCGGGCGAAAAGAACGTCAACCTGTATTGGGCAACGAAGGAGGAGCCGGGCTTCTTCGGTCAGCCGATCGGCGTCTGGGCGCAATTACATGGCATGCCCTTCGAATTGGACCTGCGGGCCTTTCCTCAGTGGCAGGGCACGGTTACGCATCTGGCTGTCGGCTTCGGCACGAAGGGCGGCGAGCAGTTGACGCTCAGATCATTATCGCTCGGTGAGGTCGAGACGACCAAACCATTCATACGGCTGAAGTATCTCGGTTTCGACCGCGCGATGGTGCGACCGGGTCAGA
>JBJKSL010000167.1:0-6791 GCA_046704145.1 Phycisphaerae bacterium | reverse complement strand
GTCCCAGGTGGTGCCCGGCTCGTTCATCTCCTTGCGGACGCGGGATCGAATGGCCGGATCCTTCAATCGCTCGATCCAGGCCTTGTGGCCGCCTTCCTGCACCCAGGGCGGCATAATGGTGTCCAGGCCGGTGGAACTGGCGTTGTAGGTGTACATGTCCGCGGTAATCGCCAGCCCTTCTGCTCGTGCGGACTCGATGCGATCGAACAGGGCTCCGAGCTTGTGCCAATTAAGTTGCCCGGAGGCTTTGAGGTGGTATAGCTCGCTGCGGACCTTGGCCTGGCGGGCGATGGTCGCGAACTCGTCGAAGGCTTCCAGCAGTGTGTCGGCCTCATTGCGGATGTGCGAGATATACATGCCGTCGTACTCGGCCGCGACCTGGGCCAGGGCGATGAGTTCCGCGGTGTCCGCGTAGCTGGCGGGGGAGTAGATCAGCGAGGAGGAGACGCCTACCGCGCCGTCTTCCATGGCCTGTCGCACGAGTTGCTGCATGCGATGCAGTTCAGCGGCGGTAGGGGGGCGGTTGTCGTATCCGATCTCATGAACGCGGACGGTGGTGGCGCCGACGAACGAGGTCACATTCGTCGAAACCCCGCGTTTTTCGAGGTAATCGAGGAATTCGCCGAGCGTAGTCCAGTTGATCTCGTATTTGATGTCGCCCTGCCGTTCGAGGTCGTACTGCTTCATGGCCTCGGTCATCGGGCCCATGGAGGTGCCTTCGCCCATGACCTCAAGCGTGACGCCCTGACGCAGGTCGCTCTGGGACCGGCCGTCGACGAGCAGGTCATCGCCCGCCCAACTCAGCATGTTTATGAAGCCGGGTGCGACGGCCATACCAGCGGCGTCGATTTCGACAGTTCCGCGTGCAGCTCCTGCGGTGCCGACGAATGCGATGCTGTCGCCGTTGACGCCCACGTCGGCCTGTCGGCCCGGTTGCCCGCTACCGTCGTAGACTTGCCCCGCCCGAATGAGAACGTCGTATGCTGCCATGCTTCGTGCCTTCTATGAAGCCGGGTGTCCAGGACCTAAACCCCGCTGCAGGGGGCGGACTTTCCAGCGGGCCTCACCCCGCAACAACGCCCACACAAAAACACCATAGATGTGTATTAGTTGTTCCTGGCCTTCTTTATGACTGCTCCCACTTGGTCGATGGCCTTTTCGTGTACGTCGCGGAACTTTTCCAGCGTTGGGTGCCAGGCGGTCTGCAGGAAGCCGAGCAGGTGCTGGGGCGGGATATTCCTGGTGCAGAAATCCACGGTTAGCGCGAAGTTGTCCGGGCTGGTCCAGTTGCTGCCGGTGGGCACCTGGTCGTAGCCGTGCTCGCCCAGTTCGCGATAGGGCTTGACCATCTTTTCGTCATCGGTGAACTTGGTGCCGTAGTACCAGTTGGACTGCAACACGGACTTGGGCATGCGCTTGTAGAACAGCTCGGGGTGCTCCCAGACGTAGTCGGACCACATCCAGGCGCGGGCCCCGCCTTTTTCGACCTCGGCCACATAGAAGAGGAAGTCGTGCCACCAGAGATCGAACTGGCGGATGACCACGTAGAGGTGATCGCGCTGATGCTGGGCTGTTTCCTCGTCCATGCCGATGTGGAACAGCCGTGGCTTGTCGAAGAGCTCGCAGACCTCGGCGATGAGGTCGCGGCAGACAGCGTAGTACTTGTCGGTCGAGACCATGCGTGAGTACGGCCCCAGCCAGAGGTCGTGGGTGGTAGAGAAGTTGAGCTTGGGGACAGGCTCCAGGCCGATCTTGCGCAGCCGGGCGAGTTCGGCGCGGAGTTCGTCGGTGCTCCAGGCGTGTTCGACGGCGATCTCCGGGTGAGACTTGTATTTGACGCCGTCGCCGAGGTCGATCACCACCAGGTTCATGCCGACGTCGACCATCCGCTGGGTAAGGTCGTTCCAGAGCGAACGATCGAAACGCAGGTATGGCCGATACGAGCCGTTGCGGATTTTGCCCGGCGGGTCCCAGTCCCACCACATGTTGTAACTGAGGTGCAGAAGGTTGCCCCAGATTTGCTTCGAGGGGTCCGCAGTGGGCTTGGTTTTTTGCGGGTTCTGGGCCAGGGCTGCAAGTCCGGAGGAGGCCAGCGTTGCAGCAGCGGTGGTCTTGAGGAAACCTCGGCGGTTCAGTTCGGCGGGCATGTGTTGAATCCTTTCTCCCGTGGGTGGGCTACAACTTGCAGGTGAGGATACTCGCCGAAGCTGGTGTCCGCCAGTCGGGGCTCGACAGCAGCAGAGGCTCTGGCGGACGACAGATGAATCTGTTAAGATATTCTACTGGTCGGTAGTAAGTCGATGCGGCAGGTCGAATGTATTCGCATTCTCTTACCTGCGCCGCAGTGGTGAACAATTCGTATGAGCCGAATCCGCAAATGGTTGCGGGCCACCTCGGCCCCGACGCTGGACATCGATCGCAACGAGCGTATCGAAGACTTCGCTCGGCAGGTGGTCAAGTGCATGCGTAGGGAGGGTAGCTTCTTCAGCTTTCACGATACGGCGATAGTGCTCAACATCCCGCTGGAGGACCTGGTGCTGGTCAAGGAGCGGGTTTACGAGCTCACCTTTGAATACGTCCTCGAAGAACGCCAAGTCACGGAGCGGCAGCGGGCGGGCTTGAGTTGGATCGCCAAGACGCTACGGCTGGATGCGGAGGACGCCCACCGCGTGGAACTACGGGCGGGCCGCCGCGTTTTTGACGAGTACCTGGCGTTCTCGATTTCCGGCGGGCACCTGACCGACGAGGAGATCGCCGAGTTCCGCAGCCTGGCAGCAGGTTTGCGGGTGACCACGCGGCAGTTGCTGCTGTTGTTTCTGGCGGACTCGGGTGACAGTTTTCTGAAGATGGTGCTCGAGGTGCTGGCCGAAAGGCCGCAGATCGAGCCGGCGCATTGGAAGCGGCTGACGCGCAGCCTGGCAGCTCTTGGCTTGGGAGAGAGTGAGTTGGTTCGCGTATTGCGAGCTCAGGCGATTCGCTTTGAAGAAGAGGCACGCAGTTTCCAGGCTACGGCGAGCAAGAAGCAGGATGCCGAGCGGCTTCGGCCGACGCTCAAGCGGTTGCTCGCCTGGTTAGATCGGTCGGCCGCGCGACATCCTGCGTAAATCCCATCGCACGCGTTAGCATGATGCGCGGGCACAAAGCCCGCGGCTCGCCTGGTGTTCCCATCCTTGGGCCTTCATTGCCCTTCTACTCCACGCCTATGCTGAGGTGCAGCGGCCCGGCTTGCGGTGCGGACATTATTGTATAGTCGCCGCCTTGCCATTTGAACTGGTTGGCGATCAGGGTGTCTTTGCCGTCACGTTCGCCCCAGTTGCCGAGTATGGCAATATTCTGGCCGTTGTCCAGATCGAAGCCGGTCACCGGGCCGAGGTCGGCACTGATCTTGTCGCCGTTGTCCAGTTTGACACTGACGATCATGTGCTTGACGCCGTTGACGGTTTCCGTTTCGTGGCTTCTGATCTTGCCGGTATACCACTGCTGCTGCGGCGGCTGAGCGGGCACGAAGCCGTAGATGGGGCCGCCGCGCCTGTGTGTGCTCATCCAGGTGCCGTCGGGGGTGGTGAAGCCGGTGGCGAAGATGCAGTTGACGCCGGCGAGCGTTTCAGGCCGGCCGGCCAGGGAGATTCTTTGGCCGGGCACAACATCCGCGGGAGTCAATTGGTCGATCGAGCCGAGCACAACGCGATACCTGTTGAGGTTGCCGGTATCGACGATGGCAACAACCTGCGGACGATTGAGGCTGGGGATAGTGAAGACTTTTACGCTGTCGACGGTGCCACTGAATCGGACCATTTGCGACTGGGCCATGCCCGGTTCGGCGCCGGCTTCCCACCAGGACGTCTCCGGCGCGATGTACCCGTAGGTGGTGTAGCCGCGGGCGGGGATATACCCGTAGGTGGACGGGTATCTGAAGGGCCGAGACTCGAAGTAGCTGGTAGAGCGGCCCTGTTCTTCACTCTTCTTCTGGCCGCAGTGATTGGCCAGAAGGGGCTGTGTCGCCATTGCGAGAATGGCTCCCATGCCGATGACGGCGTGTTTGCTGACTACTGAACTCATTGGTCATACTCCAAGGAAAGTGGTAGGGCGGACCTTTCCGCCAACATCGATACCCTGCACCCATAGATCCATCATCAGCCAAGCATAGACCTCGCGCAGCTGCAGGTTGGGCGGCGCTCGTATCTCTACTTGAGGACACGAGCCAAGTCCCGGAACCGGCAGGAGGTGCAGGGCCGGACGGAAGCCTACTTTATCGCCGCCTTCAGCCAAGGCGGAGATTCGCGTGTAATCGGTTTGAGTTCGTGCGGGAACCGGCACCTTGCCGGTCCGCAGGTGAGGTGGTGAGCCGGTTCCGCATGGAGGCCGGCTTCATGGGCAGCATTGCCCCGACTTGCGAACCCGCAGTTGCCCCCAAAATCAACCAGTCCAGGCAGGTCAGGCGGAAGAAGCCAATCAGTGTCAGCGTTCGGCGGAAAGGCCGATAGGCTCTAACGACTGCACTACTCAGCGTTAAAGACCTGCTTGGGGTCGAGTTTCTGGAACAGGATCACCGGCTCGCCCAGTTCGTGACCTGCGGGCAGTTCGACGGTGGCCTGGTCCCATTTCAGGACCGGGTCAATCTTGAGCATGGCGGCGCACTTGGCGGCACTGAAGGGCATGAACGGCGCCATGAGCACGGTCAGTGCTTTGACCAGTTGTACGCAGGTGTTGATGGTCGTACCGCAGGCGGCCAGATCGGTCTTGCGCTGCGACCAGGGGGCACGCTCGCTGAAGTACCCATTGGCCGTGCGGGCCAGGCCGATCACTGCCTCCATGGCATCTTTGAATCGGAACGCCTCCAGTAACTCCGTCGCGTTGCTCGCAGCGTCGCGGATGGCTGCCAGGACCTGCTCTTCTTGCGGGCCGCGCTGGCCGACGTCGGGCACCTTGTTGTCGAAGTACTTCTGGGCGAAAGTCAATGTGCGGTTCACGAAGTTGCCCAGCGTGTTGCTGAGGATGGCGTTGTTCTGCTCGATGAAGGCGTCGATATCGAAGGCGGTCCGCTGCCGTTCGGGGGCAATCGCCGTGAGGTAGTATCGCAAGGGGTCGGGCTCGAAGGTTTTGAGATACTCTTCGATCCAGATGGCCGTACCGCGGCTCTTGCTGATCTTCTGTTCTTCCTGGCCGGGGAATTTGATGTTCAGGAACGAGTTGGCCACCACCTGCCAGGGCAACTGGAACGAGCCCTCGGCCATCAGCATCGCGGGCCAGGTCAGGGCATGGAAGACGGTGTTATCCTCGCCGATAAAGTGGACGATTTTGCAGTGTGGATCCTTCCACCAGCGCTCGTAGGCTTTCCAGTCGCCGTCGCGCTCTTCGCAGAGCTTGGCGGTGAATGAAACGTAGCCGATGGGGGCGTCGAACCAGACGTAGAGCACCTTGCCCTTGGCGTCGGGATCGTCCAGAGGTACGGGCACGCCCCAATCGAGGTCGCGAGTCATGGCCCGCTCGGGCAAGCCCTGCTTGATCTGGCCGAGGGCGAAGTTGAGCACGGTTTCGCGCCAGGCTGGGTTGCCGTCGCTCGGCTGGCGTTTGGATTCCAGCCACTCGCGCAGCGGTTTCTCGAAACGCGGCAGCTGCATGTACCAGTGCGTGGTCTTCTTTCGTACGGGCCGCGAGCCGGTGATGGCTGTGCTGACCGGATCGACGAGCAGCAGGGCGTCGATGGAGTTGCCGCACTGCTCGCACTGGTCGCCATAGGCTTCGGTGTAGCCGCAAGGTGTGCCGTCCGCCTTGCGGTGATAGCAGGTGCCTTTGACGTAACGGTCGGGCAGGAATTGGTTGGCCTGTTCGTCGAAGAGTTGCTCGGTGGTCTTCTTGACGAAGTAGCCCTTGTCGAAGGTGGCCTTGAAGATCATCTGGCTGATCTGGTTGTGCCGCTCGACGAACTCCGGCTGGTGCGTGCCGCCGTAAATGTCGAACTCAATGCCCAGGCCGTTGAAGTCGGCGGCCTGCCGGGCGTTGTAGCGGGCGGTGAGTTCCTCGACGGTCTTGCCCTCCTTGCGGGCGGAGATCAGCGAAGCAACGCCGTTGTCGTCGCTGCCGCAGACGAATCGCACGTCTTCGCCGCGGGCCCGCAGGTATCGGACATAGGTATCCGCCGGGAGGTAGGCCCCGGTGATGTGTCCGACGTGCAGTCGACCGTTGGAGTAGGGCAGTGCCGACGTAATCAGGAACCTTCGCTGTGGCATCATTCTTCTCTCTTCGACATTGCGGCAGGTCGCCGCTCGTTCTTTCGGGCCCACGGCATTGGCCGCGGAGTGGAGCATAAAAGGATCTAGTTGTTGACAGTCGGCGTTCGATGACCAGAAGAACCGACTATGGCCGAATTCTATCACGGCCGGCAGTCATTTGCACAGGAACGACGGTGGCGGGGCCTGTCCGCTTTTTCTCTTCCCCTTGGATGTTACTTGATTTAAGCTCGTATGCGCATGCGAATCGTTTACCTCGATGCTGATTTTGCCTCCGCCACCGGCGAGACCGGCCCGCGTTCCCACGCCTTTGCCCGAAGGCTGATTGCGCGCGGCCATGAGCTGACCATGCTCACCAGCGACCGGCGGCTCAGTGTGCCCCATCGCGCCGGCCGGTACTTCTCCGCGCAGATCGACGGGGTACCTGTGGTGGCCGTCAATGTCGGCCTCGGGCGGCGAGGGTCCACGGCGGGGCGGTACTGGCATCATCTGCAGTTCGCGCTCGGGGCGGCACGATATCTGCTCAATTCGCCTCGGCCGGACGTCGTTTACGTGAGCAGT
>JBJKSL010000166.1:0-2827 GCA_046704145.1 Phycisphaerae bacterium | reverse complement strand
GCACAGGGCGTATTTACCGAACAGCTTGCGTTCTTCCGGGATAGCCGGGTTGTAGCTCAGGAAGTTGGCGGGGATGATCTGATCGGTATCGATGTCATCGCCCAGAACGTAAACCTTTCCCTTGATGATCGAGTCCATGCGCTAACCTCGGTGCTGCCCAGGTCGAATTCACCGGCCGCAGCTCGGCCGGGCCGCGTATTCTACCCGATAGCTCCCGAAATCTCGAATGCATCCGCCGAGTGAGGACGTGCGGGGCGGGTGGCGAGAGAAAGTGGCACAGCCGCCCCCGGCTGTGTTTTCAAAGCCGGAATCCCCAGCCGAGGGCGGCTGGGCTACGTGGCAACGTGTTGCGGTTCAGGCTAAACGCGAACAAGCGCACTCGCTTGCCCGTGGCGACCGTGCAGAATCCACGGGCAAGCAGAGCCGCAGCTCTCATAACGATTCAGATCTCAATCCGACGAAGCCGCCGCCCGATTCACTGCAACTGCTTCGACCAGGCCTGAAACTTGCCGCACTGCTCGACCGCATCCACGCCGTTGAGGCCCTCCACGTAATCGGCCACGTAGAAGCCGCGGTAATGACGTGCCTCCAGTTTCTGGACCAAGGCGGTGAAGTCGATCGGCCCCTCGCCCCACGGCAGTTGGATCTGCTTGGAATCCGTCCCGCTCGCACAGAAACCCGCGCCCTTCACGTATGGCAGAACGGCGTCAAAGTTCTTGCCCTGATTCCGCCCGGCGTAAAATTGGCCCGGCTCCAGGGTCAGGCCCAGCCCAGGCACCTGCTCGCAAAGCCACGCCGCATCGGCCGGCATCTCCGTTAGCTTGTTCGCTTGCGTATCAACCGTGAGCTCGACACCGTTACGCTCGGCGATGTCCTCCATGGCCTTGAACTTAGCCACGACGTCGGCACGATCGGCATCCTTCGGCGGAGCCATCACGTTGACGACGTTGGCCTTGAGGCGCACGGCCAGCTTCGTGACTGCATCCAACTGCTTCTTGTAATTGTCGAAGTCCTTGAAGTCCGGAGCCTCGAACGTAAGGCTTGCAACCTTGAGCTGAAGCGGCAGTACAGCATGCTCAACGCGCGAAGCCTCCTTTTCAAAATCCTTGGTCAACTCGGCAACATTGACGTGCGGCGGATTCGGCGGCAGGTTCAGACAGGAGATATCGACATACCTGTACCCTAGGCCGCGGATGACCTTCGCCGCCGTCTCCAGCGGCTCGCGCGCCTGGCACAGCGTCGAGCAGCCGATGTGCGCCGCCACCTTGCGGCCGTGGTGAGCCGTCGCTGTTTTTGCATCTGCCCTACTGCTGGTAGGCCTGCACCCCACCGCCAGGCAGCAGATCAAACTCATGGAAAGAACCAAAGCACTAATACGAGCAATCATATCCCTCTTCCTTTCTGCAGCAGGAATAATCCGAGCCTCTGGCCGCGCCGCGGATTCACCGGTCACCTCGATGCGATGGGGGCGTAGTTCTTTGCGGAGAGCAGAGCGTAATTCGCCGTCCATACACCCCCGAACAGCCTACGTGTGTGTATGGCTTGGCAGTCCACCAGAAAGCCCTGGAGCACAACAGTATCGGGCTGGTCCGCGCCAGAGCAGTACCACCGAACCCGATTCACCGCGCACATATTAGCTTGACGGGTATATTACCCGCCCGGATATTAAACTCTTCTACTCGCCTGGCGGCAATCGGGTTCTTGATATTGTCAGAACAAATCTCTCCTTACGCATCCGCGTCCTTTTGCGCGCGATGACGTGCCCATAAGTCTATCACGCACGGTGTCTGGGACGCCGAGGCGGGCACGAGTTTCAAACGTAATCGGTGTCATACCCATCCAAGCACTATTGTGCGTGGCGGTCGACGCACAACCTATACGCACTTACGTGTTTTTTGTGGGTGGCGAATGACGCAGTCTTGTGCGGACATTGCTTGGATTGCTGAGGCCGGGCACACTCTATAAACGCTATTCATACACGAGACTTACGCACCTCCAGCCGCAAAACCACACCACGACGCCTCAGGAGCATACGCCTGGCGGGCATCAACACGCGCGGGCCGTAAAAAAGGGATCGGCCTCCCGAAGGAGGCCGATCCCAGTTCAAACTCAGTCAACTAGTCGCTGACGCGATCACGGGCAGGCCACGGCCGGGATACCCGGACCAGTAGCGCAGTTCATGAACAGCGACAAGTCGTTCACATCGATCGTGCCGTCCTTCGGATCGGCCTGATCGAGGCACTTGCACTCTGCAGCCAGGGTCTGAGCGACCGGGCTCATGCAACGCTGGAATGCGGCAAAGTCGAGCATGTCGACGAAGCCATCCGGCGTGCCAGCCGAACCGGTCACGTCCGCCCACAGTGCCGGGCAGTTGGCCGGACCGAGCAGCAGGAACTTGATGGTCACCGGCTCTGTCAGGTTGATGATCGGGTTCGCGCCCAGGGTCACCAACCGGAACCACCGCTTCGGGTTGTTGTCATAGAACATCCACTCGACGTGGCAGGACTGTGCACCGTCGGCTGCCTGAGTGGCGTCGATCGTCGAAACCGACGGAGTCGGCCACAAGTTCGGCAGGGTGGTACCCGAGTAGGTGGGAACCTGGAAGAAGGCGGTTGCACCGGCGGTGTCGGATTCGAAATCCCGCACGAGGCTCGTGCCGTTGTAGATGCTGTCAATGTACAGCACGTAACGACCCGTATTGGCACCTTCGATCGTGATACCCAGTTCTTCCAGCACGCCCCAGGTGCCATCGATGGCACCGTTGCCGCCGGTCGGGCCGTTGCACACCGGATCGCTGGTCGGATCGAACGTGATCGTCTGCCAACCA
>JBJKSL010000165.1:0-4832 GCA_046704145.1 Phycisphaerae bacterium | reverse complement strand
GCCACGTCAAGCCGCCGTCGGTCTACCCCTTCGAGAACCTGCCCTGCCCCGGCGGGCCACGGAACGTCATGAAGATGGCGGAAGAGGCGGGCAAGTTCTTCGGCGAGGTCGGCGACCAGCCCTTCCTACTCGTGGTCGGGTATTCCGATCCGCATCGCGACTTCGGCAACAAACGCAAGTACGAGGGCGTGAAGGAGGTTCACTACCAGCCCAGCGATATGATCGTACCGCCCTTCCTGTCGGACACCCCCGAAGTGCGAGAGGAACTGGCCGAGTACTGCCAATCGGTCAGCCGCATGGATCAGGGCATCGGAGCAATGCTCGACGCCCTGAAGAAATCAGGCCACGCAGGCGATACGCTGGTCATCTACGCGAGTGATAACGGCATCCCCTTCCCGGGAGCCAAGACCAACCTGTACGACCCCGCCCTGCATCTGCCCATGCTGATCTCCTCACCGAAGCAGGCACGCCAAGGCGGCGTGTGTAACGCGATGGTCAGCTTCGTGGATATTGCACCGACGATCCTGGATTGGGCAGGCGTCAAGAAGCCGCAAAAGATGTTTGGGCGATCCATGCTGCCCGTCCTAGACGAGGAGAACCCCGCCGGCTGGGACACCATCTTCGGCTCGCACACCTTCCACGAGGTGACCATGTACTACCCCATGCGGATGGTGCGCACGCGGCAGTACAAGTACATCCTGAATCTCGCCCACGAGTTGGAGTTCCCCTCCGCAGACGACCTGTGGAACAGTAAAACGTGGCAGGGCGTGCTGAAGCGACACGACGAGCGTTTCGGACAGCGCAGCGTCGCGGCATATCTGCATCGCCCGCGAGAAGAACTGTACGATCTGAAGGCCGACCCGAACGAGATTCATAATCTGGCCGAGGACCCTGCGATGGCTCCCGTGCTGGCGGACATGCGAAAGCAGCTGCGCAACTGGCAGGAGCAAACGAAAGATCCGTGGCGGATCAAGTACACGCATGAGTGATCGAAGGGCGGCCATTCGTGGCTACCGGGTCTGTCCGCAAAAGACTTATGCGCCATTCGCCGCGCGCACGAACTACGTAAACCCGTATGAGACGGTTTTCTGTACCTGTACTGCTGAATCTGCTGGTTCCCGGCCCCGGCCTGATCCTGGTGGGACGATTGTGGCTGGGTCTGGGCATCGGCGCGTGGTTTGTGGCCACGGCGGAATTGGGGCTGTTCGGCCTGCTGATCGCCCCCGCCACGATCCCCCACAGCCTCAGTTGGGCGGCACTGGCCTGCGCGGCGGCAGCATGGCTCACCGGGCAGATCCTGCTGATCGGCCGCATTCGCTTCCTGCGATCCGCAGATCTGCCGCGTGAACTGGCCATTCTGCGGCGTCTGGCGGAGCGCGCCCTGAGTCGCAAGGACTACAGGACGGCCCGAGCGGCCATTGCCGTGGCCCTCTCGCTGGATGAGGCTGACGGGGAGGCGCAGTTATTGCGGAATCGGGTCACCAGCGAGCTTCGCCAGTCGGCTCGTGCCCTCCGAACCTGATATGTTTCTGCACATCAGACGCAAGCTCACTTGCGAGCATGAGTTGTCGATCTGCACATCTGCCGCAAGACGCTGCCGAAATGGCACAATTCTGACCGCATTCTGATCGCTTCCTTGCCGATACTAACGACAGGGCTTTCTGCAAGGCCGCGGTCTGTTTCTGCGGTTCAGGCCGGAAAAGCCCAGCAAGTGCCGGGGGAAGCTGGGCCTCGAACCCGAGGCAACTTATTGATGTTCAAGAGGTTGGTACGTTGCTTGCTGGCCTTCTAAGGCAGTGCTAGAATCGCCCAGCGGGTCACGGATCGAGGTTCTTCGCGGTACTTTATCGGAACACTGCGACAGGGTCTCTGCCTACAATCAACTGAGTAGTTCGTGGAGTTCTGTTGGCGGACCCGCAGGACGGCGGAAAGAGACGCTAAAACTGACGGCAAAAGCAGCGAACGCGTGGCGGGAGTGCCCCGCCGCCATCAGGAGAGCATGATGTTCGAACGGTTTACTGACCGCGCCCGCAAAGTAATGGCCCTGGCGAACCAGGAAGCCCAGCGCTTCAACCACGAGTATATCGGGACGGAGCACATCCTGCTGGGTCTGGTCAAAGAGGGCTCGGGCGTTGGTGCCAATGTGTTGAAGAACCTCGAGGTCGACCTGCGCAAGGTCCGCCTTGAAGTGGAAAAGCTGGTCAAGCGCGGCCCAGACATGGTCACCATGGGCAAGCTGCCGCAGACCCCGCGCGCCAAGAAGGTCATCGAGTACGCCATCGAGGAAGCTCGCAGCCTGAACCACAACTACGTGGGGACCGAGCACCTGCTGCTTGGTCTGCCGCGCGAGCAGGATGGCGTAGCCGCCCAGGTTCTGATGAACCTCGGGCTGAAGCTCGAAGACGTGCGTGAGGAAGTCCTCAACCTGCTCGGTGCCGGCATCGAGGCGGAGGAAGCCCCGACCGGCGGCCCGGTGGGCGGTGAGCCCAAGAAGGGCAAGAGCAAGACGCCCGCGCTGGATTCCTTCGGCCGCGATCTGACCGAGATGGCTCGCGAGGGCAAGCTGGACCCGGTCATCGGTCGGCAGCGCGAGATCGACCGCGTTATTCAGATCCTCTGCCGTCGGCAGAAGAACAACCCCGTGCTGCTCGGCGAAGCAGGCGTGGGCAAGACGGCCATCGTCGAGGGCCTCGCCCAGAAGATCGTCAACGGCGAGATCCCCGAGATTCTGGCGGATCGGCGTATCGTGGTGCTCGACCTGGCCATGATGGTCGCGGGCACCAAGTATCGCGGGCAGTTTGAAGAGCGCATCAAGGCGGTGATGAACGAAGTCCGCCGGGCTCGCAACGTGATCCTGTTCATCGACGAGTTGCACACCCTGGTCGGTGCGGGCGGTGCCGAGGGCGCCATCGACGCGTCCAACGTGCTCAAGCCGGCACTGAGCCGCGGCGAGATCCAGTGCATCGGTGCGACTACGCTTGATGAGTATCGCAAGTACATCGAGAAGGACGGCGCGCTCGAGCGTCGTTTCCAGCAGATCATCGTCGAGCCGCCCAGCCGCGACGAGACTATTCAGATCCTCAAGGGCTTGCGCGATCGGTACGAGGCGCACCACCGCGTGCAGATCACCGATTACGCCCTGGCCCAGGCGGTCGAGTTATCCGACCGGTACATCACCGGCCGCGTGCAGCCGGACAAGGCTATCGACGTGATCGACGAGGCCGGTGCGGCCGTCCGTCTGAAGACCATGACTAAACCGCCAAATCTCACCGAAATTGAGCGAGAGATCGAGCGGCTGCTCATGGAGAAGGATGAGGCGGTCAAGAACGCAGACTACGAGCGTGCGGCGGAACTCCGCGACAAGGCTGAGGTCGCCCGCGCCAAGAAGGATGAGATGCAGCGCGAGTGGCGCGATCGGGCCAAGGAAGTCGACGGGGTGGTCGATGACGAGACCATCGCGGAGGTCGTCTCCGGCATCACCGGTGTGCCGCTTACTCGGCTGGAGAAGAACGAGGTCGAACGGCTGCTTAAGCTGGAAGGCTATCTGCAGCAGCGCGTCATCAGCCAGCATGAGGCCATCAGTGCGGTGGCTCGTGCGGTGCGAAGGTCGCGCAGCGGCATGAAAGATCCCAATCGGCCGATGGGCAGCTTCATCTTCATCGGGCCGTCCGGCGTGGGTAAGACCTACCTGGCCAAGACGCTGGCCGAGTTCATGTTCGGCGATCCGGATGCCTTGGTCATCCTGGACATGTCCGAGTTCATGGAGAAGCACAACGTCAGCCGTCTGATCGGTGCGCCTCCGGGATACGTCGGGTACGAAGAGGGCGGCCAGCTCACCGAGCGCATCCGCCGTCGGCCGTACTCGGTCGTGTTGCTCGACGAGATCGAGAAAGCGCATCCGGACGTGTTCAACATGCTGCTGCAGATCATGGAGGAAGGTCGGTTGACCGACAGCTTCGGTCGGCACATCGACTTCAAGAACACCATCCTGATCATGACCAGCAACATCGGCGCCGATCGTATCACCAACCAGGGTGAGTTCGGCTTCGCCAAGCGCGACGAAGCGGTCGGCTACGAGAAGATGAAGAACGTGCTGCAGTCGGAGGTCGAACGCTACTTCCGGCCGGAGTTCATCAACCGTGTTGACGAGTTGGTGGTCTTCCACAAGCTGACGCACGACGACATGGTGCACATTGTGGATCTGGAACTGGCCAAGGTTGCCAAGCGCGTGTCCGAGCGCGGGTTCATACTCGAGGTGGACCAGGCCGCCAAGGATTACCTGATCGAGCACGGCACCGACGAGAAGTTCGGCGCTCGTCCGTTGCGGCGGGCGATCGAGAACAAGGTCGAGGACCGGCTGAGCGAGTCCATCTTGCGCGGCGAGTTCAAGACCAAGGGCAAAATTGCGGTCACCGCGAAGCCGAACGCGGAAGGAGACATGGAGTTGGCCTTCGAGGCTCCTCAGCCATCCGACGAGACGCCGGCCGAGCCGAGTGGCGAAGCACCGGTCGGTGCAGGCAGTGCCGAAGCGACGTGAGTCGCATAATCGACACCGCGGCACCCGCGCTGTGATTTGAGTTTAACCTTGCCGATCTTTCGGCGAAGGCGTGTGAAGTAACCCCGGCGAGTCGTTCCGAGTGAATGGCTCGCCGGTTTCTTTTGGACCAATTGAGTTTGTGTAGCGCCTGGAAGAGCCCAAAAACCACAGAAAACGCTGCAGTCCGCCGCGCGCACATTTACGTAAATGCGTATGACATCAGCGTAGCTTTGCCAGGCCTTGCTCGTCGCGCATGTGGTTGGCTTGGGCCCAGAAATCGGGATCGTCCTTCAGG
>JBJKSL010000164.1:0-3252 GCA_046704145.1 Phycisphaerae bacterium | reverse complement strand
ATCCATTCCCCGGAGCTGCGAGCCGAGTTGAAGTTTCCGGCGGACAAGAGCGTCTACTCCTACAACGAACTGGCCGCGCACACACCGTTGCTGACATTGATGCGAAAACTCTCCCAGCGTCCTGCCGGCAAGAAGATGGACCCCCTGGAGTCCAAGGTGTCCGGCATTCAGAGCCAATTGGTCGAGATGCAGGACATTTTCTCCAACGAGGTGATTCTGCCCATTCCTGACGCGAACGACGGCATGGCAGCATGGTCGCCGATCGCTCTGCCGGCGGATGCTCAGGCCGACAAACTCACGCCCGTGCAGGTGGCGTGGGCCGATCTGCAGAAAGCATTCCTGGCTGATGATGCCCAGGGATTCAGTGATGCGTCCACTCGGCTGGCAGGGGAACTTGCCAAGCTGCCCGCGGCGCACCGACCTGATCCGCGTCTGATATCGATGGAGTTGTCCTACAACGCCGTGGACCCGTATGCCATCGCATGGAAGATCATGTTTGCCGGCGCGTTGCTGGCGGCAGTCGCGGTGGCGGTTCGGCGACGCTGGCTGGACGTGCTCGTTGTGCTGGTAATCCTGGCCGGCTTCGCAGAGTTGACCCGCGGCATGTGGATGCGCGGTCAGATCGCGGGGCATCTGCCTGCCGCCAACATGTTCGAATCCTTGCTGTTCCTCAGTTGGGGGGCCGGCGCGTTTGCGATTGTATCCATGTTGTTCATTCGCGACCGCTTCGTGCCGTTGACGGCCTCCTTCATCGGTGCGTTGGCGCTGTTTCTGGCCGACGTGCTGCCGTTGGATCATTTCATACGGCCGATCGCTCCGGTATTGCTGGATACTTATTGGATGTCCATTCACGTGCCCGGCATCATGATTTCTTACGCCGTGCTGGCCTTGGCCATGCTGATCGCACACGCGCAGCTGTTCACCATGGCGATGGCTCCGCGCAGACGGGAATTGATCGAGAAGTTGGATTCGCTGCACTACTGGTACGTGCACGTGGGCAGCCTTCTGCTCGGTGCGGGCATCATCACCGGCAGCATGTGGGCGGCTTCGTCGTGGGGACGCTATTGGGGTTGGGACCCCAAGGAAGTCTGGTCGCTGATCGCTTTCCTGGCTTATCTGGTCATTCTGCACGTGCGCATCGACCGCGAAACGACGCCGACGTGGATCTATTGGCTGGGGGCTATGCTGGCCGCCGGGCTGTTGTGGATCGTGGTGCCGAAGCTGGGGCCGATGAGCGGTCTCAAGCTGTTGACCGTGCTCGGTGCGGTCGCGGCCGGCGTGCTGTTCGTGATGGTTCGCGGCCGATTCGCCACAGCGGTCAAGAGCACAGTCGCCTTCTGGTTCATCATCATGACTTACGTCGGCGTGAACTACGTACTAGGCATCGGCCTGCACAGCTACGGCTTTGGCACCGGCGCGGTAGTTCGCTACATGTTGCTGACGGGTAGTATCGATCTGCTGCTGGTCGGAGGCTTGACGGCCGTGTATCTGCTCCGATCGGGCGCCGGTGGAGATGGGGCGTCGCTGGCCGCCCCTGTGAAGCGCTGACCGTAAACAGCCGGATTACGGAGTCCGACACGAATGCGCGTAGCGGGCTGCAACCTGCCGCGACGACCACAAGAGCACATGCCCTAAGTTGGCAGGCCTGCTCGAGCGCGGCTGCAAAGATCGGTCAATAGCTTGATCTGCCGTTCGATAGCAGCCAGATCTGCACGCGCGTTGCCGCTCTGCTCGATGGCAGCAGCAACATCCATGATGGGTGCGAAGCCGAGACTGCCGGCCGCCCCCTTCAACTTGTGAGCAAGGGCAGTGACGGCGGCAAGATCCTGATGGGTCAGCGCCTCTTCGATCTCGGTGGCCCTGCCAGGAAGCTTCCCCACGAACTGTTCTACCAGTCCAAACATGAAATCCTGATCCAGACGTGTGCTGAAGATAGCGTCAGAACTCGCCGGCTCTTCCAGGGCTCCTGCCGGTGATGGTTCGGATGCCGATGTTGATGCTGATTCCACGCTGGTTGCCTTCGTGTCATTCTCAACTTGCCTTGGGGGCATTTTATTGTCATTAGAGTCCGTTTGCTCGGCTTGTGCTGGCTGGTCAGGTCGCTGCGAGCCGGACAGATGCCTGAGGATGGTGGCAAACAGCTCCATGCGGTTGACTGGCTTGGGAGCGTGATCGTCGCAGCCGGCCTCCAGACACTTGGCCCGATCGGAGGCCATCGCATGAGCGGTCAGGGCGATGATCGGCTTGTGGTAACCGTTGTTCCGCAGGCATCTGGTGGCTTGGTAACCGTCCACCATCGGCATTTGCATGTCCATCAGAATGACATCGTAAGCAGGCGCCCCGTCAGCCTCCGCCTTGGCTTCGGCGGCCAGAGCCGCATTGACTGCGGAGTGCCCGTTTCCCACAACATCGACGGTGGCGCCGGCCCGAGAGAGAATGGCCTGTATCAACGCCTGATTGTCCTCGCAATCCTCGGCCAGGAGGATCCGGCAGTTGAGCGACGAGGGGGCAGCCTTGATATCGTGGACGAGAGGTGACTCGCTTTCTGCTATCCCCAGCGCGCCTTCGATCAGACGAATGCCATCGAGCGGTCCAGTGCCGATGGTGAGCCGCACGTGTGTTCCGAGGCCCTCGCCCGTCTTGACGATGTGAACGGCCCCGCCGAGCAGATTGGCCAACCTGCGACTGATGGCCAGCCCCAGACCAGTGCCCCCAAACCTCCTGGCCATGGAACTGTCGGCCTGCGTGAACGGCTCGAACAGCCGGGCGGCTTGTTCCGAACTCATCCCGATGCCGGTGTCGATGACATCAAATTGCATCACCGGCTGCGCATCGGTCTGCCTTGCCAATCGTATTTCCAGCTGCACGTTGCCGCTGTCGGTGAACTTGATCGCGTTGCTGAGGAGGTTTAGCAGAATTTGCCGCAGCCGCGTGGGGTCGGTCAGAATTGTTTCGGGAATAGCCCCGACGCACGCTATATGAAGCGGCAGTTTCTTGGCTCTTGCCGAAACGGTCGCCACCGAACAGACTTCACTGGCGATCTGGCGGACTGAGCAGGGCATGACCTCGACGTTCAGTTTACCCGCCTCAATCTTCGAGACATCCAGGATTTCATTGATGATGGAGAGCAGGTGCTGGCCGTTGCGAATGATAGCGTTGAGGGCACGGATTCGCGGCGCGGGGGCGTTGGCGATTTCACCTTCTTCCATGAGTCGCTCGGCGAATCCGAGGATGGCGGTCATGGGAGTGCGG
>JBJKSL010000163.1:0-3892 GCA_046704145.1 Phycisphaerae bacterium | reverse complement strand
AGCGCATCGTCATCAGCCAGATCGCCACAGTTGTGCGGCAGAATCTCCCCCTGGCGACTGGCATTGCCTTAGCCGCTGAAGCCGAGCACGGCTGGGCACGCGTGCACCTCAGACGCATCTCCCACCTGCTGGCCCAGGGCAACCGGCTGTCGCAGGCACTGCAAAGCGGCTATCCCGATTGCTCCGCGTTGCCGCTGAGCTTCATAATCGCCGGTGAGCAGGCCGGGCAACTGACCGCCGCAGTAGATCAGGCCGAAGCGTATCTCTTCGAGCGACAGCGGCACAAGCAGCATGGCGACATGTCGCTGTTGACCTACATCTTCATCGTGACCGCATTCGCAACGGTCATGGTATCGGGGATCATGGTCGCCGTTGTACCGAAATACAAGGAAATCTTCAAGGATTTCGGAACCCGCCTTCCGAAGTCGACACAGTCGCTCATCAACGTGAGCGAGTTCGTCTTACGTTGCCCACCTCTGTACATGGCACCGCTGATCATCGTACCGCTGGTCATCTACTGGAGCGTGCGGCCGCGGCGGCTTTCCCGGCTGGCGTGGTCGTCACGAGTGGCCGACTGGTTTCGCTGGAACACGCCGGGCTGGCGACGAGTCGAAAAGGCCCGGAGCATTCGAGCCGTGCTGCAGGTTTTGCGACTCGGCGTTCAGTCCGGCATGGGGCTGCCCTCGGCGGTACGGCTAGCCCAAAACGTCGACGTCAATGCCAGGCTTCGGCCGCGGCTGGTTCGCCTTGGCGACCGTCTCAATGCGGGCGTTCCAATCCGGCAGGCCGCACGAGACGCAGGGCTCGACGAGGTCACGACGGTCGCGCTCGCCGGCGGGCATCACGGCGGGAACATGGATGCCGCCCTGCGCTACGCCGCCGATTACCACGGCTCGCTGGCCAGCCGTTCGTGGATCGTCCTGCGGAACATGGCTTGGCCGGTCTGGACCATGATCGTGGGCCTGCTGGTGGCATGGGTGGTCGTCGCCTTGTTTCAACCACTGGTCGTGCTGATCGATTCCGTGGAGAAGTTCTGAACATGCGGGCAAGTGTCATGACGTACATAAGGCATCACATTAGAACGCAACGTAAGGCCTGGATTGCCACAGAGGTCATCGTGGCCGTGAGTTTGGCCGCACTGATGGCCGTCCTGACCGTCAACGCGGTCAGCGACTATGCGAAGACCTTGGCGACCGACCGGTCCGTGCGTGCGGCCACGTGGGCCGCCGATGCGCAACTGCAGAGATACCAGGCTGGGGCCGCCCTCGATTCTCCGCCTCCGCCCGGCCTTATCGCCGACGACATTAGGCTGCAGACAACTCGGGCAGAGGGGCAGGGACAGTGGGCAGGCTTTGACCGCGTGACCGTAACTGCCGAGGCCGCCAGCGTGTACCGCACCGTGCGCGTCCAGGTATGCGGCTACGTGCCGCAGGAGGTCAAGCCATGACCCTATGCCGCCGCACAGTTCGCCGTGGGACGTCTATGGTGGAAATACTGCTGCTCATGCCACTGGTGGGGGCAGTACTGGCAGTGACCTATCAGGTCTCTATCAGATCGATGCGGGTGGAGAGCCACACAGTGCGTTCGCTCGCGGCAGACGCCGCCCGGGATGACCTGCTCCGTCGGATTCGCGACGACGCTGCCATCGCCCGCACCGCGGCCATCGAGCGAAGCAACGGCGTTACCACGTTGACGTTCGAGGGCTGCAGCCCTGTGCGCCTACCCGACAACGATGCGATCGGCCCCCGGACGATCAGGTACCGCGCAAGCGGCTCGCAAGTCACCAGGATTGAAGAGTCCACAAACGCACCCAGGACGGTTTATCAATGGGATCTCGGTACGGTCGGCTTCAATCTCCACCTGGAAACCGTGGACAACACGCCGCGAATCGTCTGGCTCTCATTTGCAGCCGCACGGGATACTGCCGATGCAGGTCCGGCCTCTTCCTGGCCGCTCGCAGCAGCTGCACGAATCGGGCGGGGAGGTCCGCGATGAAACACGCTCCACGTCGCAAAGGAATAATCCTGGTCGGCGTCGTCTTTCTGATGGCCATCGTCATGGGCTTGTTGAGCCTCCTGGCCCTCAGTGGCGGTCGACTGTACCGCGACCAGAAAGCCGACTACCTGCGTAGCATGGCAAGGGCCATGGTGGACAGTGGTGCCGCCTATGTCCGCACTCACCATCAGCAGTTCGCTACCAGCCGGCCTGCCGCCTCACTTGAGCTTGATGCAACTCAGCTCCTGCCAACCACGGTCACCGGCTCTCTGACGATCTCCTTCCCCCCTGCCGACGGCCATCCAGCCTGTCGGGTCACTGCCCATGTCGCATCCGCATCTTGTCAGGCCACAGACAGCCTGGACATAAGCCTGCCTCCGCCGGCGCCGAACTCCGGCCGTTGACCGAGGCCGTGGAATGGCAGCGTATCTGGCGACTGACACAGTTTCGCCCTTACGTGCAGCGTAAGCACTGGCCGAGCACCTCCGAAATGCTGCACAACAGCGCACATGCCGTAGTCCCCTGGCTATTCGCCTGGAAGCGAGTATGCTGACGCCCTCTGGCCAAGCAAAGGAGGAACCGACCGTGTGTGAATCCTGCGAAAACGCATTCTCACCTTCTCACCTTCCCACGTGCTCATCCCACGGCCTCGACCGCCGCGAATTCCTGGCCGCCGCAGGTGCTCTGGGCGCACTTGGACTAACCTCCAATGCGCTCGCCGGCCAGACCAAACCGCCGCTGCCCAAACGCGACAAGCAGCCCGCCAGAATACTCGCTGCCTTCCTCTACCCACCAGCCGACGTGGTGAATGAAGGCAGGAACGAGGACAACTGGCACGTGCACAACTGGTTCACCTGGCCGGGCAACCAGTTCCAGCCCGAACAGCAGGAAGCCAAATTCAAGAGCAAGATAAACGAGATGGCTCAACGTCTCGGCATTACCGTTGATTACGCCCCCAAAGCCATCTACCAGGAGGCCAAAGTCAAAGAGTTCATCGCCAAGGCCAAGGCCGAGAAGCCTGATGCGATGCTCATCGTCAACTTCTGGAACACCTTCTCAAAGTGGTCCTTCGAGATGGCAACCGAGCCCGGTGCCCCCACCGCCATCGTTTATCACTCGCTGGGCTCCAACCATCAGTTGCCGCCGGAGTATCTGCGCAACACCGAGGGCCTGTACTACATCCATTCCGTCGAGAACTGGCCCGAGATCGAACGCGGTCTGATCGCCGTCCGTGCCCGTAAGCAGCTCGCCCAGAGCCGCCTGCTGCGCGTCTGCGGCAATCCCGGCAAGCCAAGCCGTGAACCACACCTCGACATCGAAGTCATGTACGCCCCGGCCGAAGAGTTCAACGCCCTGTTCGACAGCATTAAGCCGGATGAGGCCCTCACCCGTCACGCCATGCAGTTCAAGAAGAACGCCACGCGCGTGATGGAAGTCACCGACGAATACCTGGTCGACGGCATGCGTGCGCATCGCGCTGTAGGCCAGATGATCGAACGCTACGGCGCCGATGCCATCACCATCGAGTGCCTGCAACTCAAGCACCGCAAGCCCTGCATCAGCTTCGCCACCAACAACGCCAACCTGATCCCTTGCGGCTGCGAGAACGACTATAATGCGACACTCACGCTCATGCTCGGCCGCTGGCTGCTCGATCGCGCCGGTTTCCAGCACAATCCGGAGTTCGACACCAGCGAGAACCACTACTTCGGCGCGCACTGCACGTGCGCGTGGAAGCTGCATGGCCCGCAAGGTCCCTCGCAGGAATACCTCATCCGCCCCTTCTTCCACCAACTGCCCAAGACGGCCGCCCTTGACGTGCAATGGAAGCCCGGCGAACCGGTGCTGGTCGCCAAGTATCTCCACGGTAATGAGCCGACACTGCACTGCTGGACCG